>NZ_CP185806.1:0-169036 GCF_049187015.1 Enterobacter sp. JS8-1
ATGAGCACATCGTTGTTCAGCAAAACCCCTTCGGTCACGGTTCTCGACAACCGGGGTCTGACCGTGCGCGACATCTCGTACCACCGCCATCCCGCCTCCCCGGACGTGACCAGTGAGCGCATTACACGCCATCAGTACGATGCCCGCGGCTTTCTGGCACAGAGCACAGACCCGCGACTGCACGACGCCGGACTGGCGAACTTCAGTTATCTCACCGACCTGGCCGGCAACGTGCTGCGCTCGCAGGGCGCAGACAACGGCACCACCGTCAGCCTGAATGATGCTGCAGGCCGACCTTTTATCGCGGTCAGCAATATCAGCACTGCCAGTGATGGCACGGAGGACAGAAGTCAGGCGGTAACCCGCACCTGGCAGTATGAGGATGCAGAACTGCCGGGGCGCCTGGTCAGCGTGACCGAGCAGGCCACCGGTGAAGCCGCCCGTGTCACGGAGCGCTTCATGTATGCTGCCAATACTGCCGCAGAGAAGGCGCTGAACCTGGCCGGTGCGTGCGTCTGCCATTACGACACGGCAGGCCTGACCCAGACGGACAGCGTGGCGCTGACCGGCGTGCCGCTCTCCGTCACCCGCCGCCTGCTGAAGGACGCGGACAACCCGGGCACCGTGGCCGACTGGCAGGGAGCGGATGCCTCAGCGTGGAAAGACCTGCTTGATGGTGAGACATACACCACCCAGACCACCGCTGACGCCACAGGAGCAGCGCTCATCACCACGGACGCAAAAGGCAACCAACAGCGCGTGGCCTACAATGTGGCGGGCCTGCTGTCTGGCAGCTGGCTGACGGTGACGGGCGGAAAAGAGCAGACTATCGTCGCCTCCCTGACGTACTCGGCCGCAGGCCAGAAGCTGCGCGAGGCGCACGGCAACGGCGTGGTGACCACGTATGAATACGAGCAGGAAACACAGCGCCTGACCGGGATTAAAACGGAGCGTCCCGCCGGGCATAAATCAGGGCAGAAAATACTGCAGGACCTGCGCTATGAGTACGACCCGGTGGGCAACGTCCTGAAAATCAGCAACAACGCGGAAGAGACGCGTTTCTGGCGCAACCAGAAAGTGGTGCCGGAGAACACGTATGTTTACGACAGCCTGTACCAGCTGGTCAGTGCCACCGGGCGCGAGATGGCCAATGCCGGTCAGCAGGGCAGCAGCCTGCCCGCCACCATCGTTCCCCTCCCCACGGACAGTTCTGCATATACCAGTTACACCCGCACTTACACTTATGACGAAGCCGGCAATCTGACGCAGATGCGTCACGCTCCGACAACAGGCAGTGGTTACACCACCAGAATAACCATAAGCAACCGGAGCAACCGGGGCGTACTGAGCACGCTGACGGAAAATCCCGCAGACGTGGACGCGATGTTCACGGCCGGCGGGCAGCAGATTCAACTGCAGCCGGGACAAACTCTGGTCTGGACACCGCGTAACGAGCTGCTGAAGGTGACGCCCGTGACCCGCGATGGTGGAGCGGACGACAGTGAGAGCTACCGCTATGACGCAGACAGCCAGCGCATCCTGAAGGTCAGCGTACAGAAAACGGGTAACAGCATGCAGACGCAACGGGTGTTGTATCTGGCAGGATTGGAACTGCGCAGTACGGCTACAGGGAACACGGAAACAGAAAACCTGCAGGTTATAACTGTGGGCGAAGCGGGCCTGGCGCAGGTGCGGGTGCTGCACTGGGAGAGTGGTAGACCGGAAAGCATCATCAACGACCAGGTGCGTTACAGCTACGATAACCTGACGGGCAGCAGCCAGCTGGAGCTGGACAACGCCGGTAACATTATCAGCATGGAGGAATACTATCCTTACGGCGGCACGGCGGTGTGGACGGCGCGAAGCCAGGCGGAGGCGAGTTACAAAACAATCAGGTACTCGGGCAAGGAGCGAGATGCGACAGGGCTGTCTTACTACGGCTACCGGTACTACCAGACGTGGGCGTGCAGATGGCTCTCCTCAGATCCTGCAGGCAAGGTGGATGGGCTTAATCTCTATCAAATGGTAAAAAATAATCCTATTACTAATTATGATAGCGATGGTCAGGCAACACTTTTAGGTAATGCTATATCAGGACTCAGTAATATTATAGAAAATGGAGTTCCCATGCCATCAATGCCACCAATGCCATCAATGCCATCAATGCCATCAATGCCATCAATGCCATCAATGCCATCAATGCCATCAATGCCATCAATGCCATCATTATTTTCCCCCCTCCGTTTTGTTGCTGGTAAAGTTTTCAAATATGCCTATAAGGCGGGAATAAAACGCTTATTTAAACATTCGAGAAATAATATTGAGCGCATAAGAAAATCTCGTCTGGCTAAAAGTGTTTTTATCGGTGGATTAATGGGGATGGCTGTAGGGGGAGCAATAGCAACCGCAGGTTTGGCTATTCCGGTTGCTATTGGCGCTGCAGCCGCTGCGACGCTGATAGGAGGGGCATTAGGTTACTTTAGTGGGCGAATAGCATCTGGATTCTCCCGTTTACTCCATAAAGCACCAGGTCCGACCTCTGCAAGGGCAGCAACTGCCGGACAATTTGCTAATTTTATTAATGGTGGTACAACTCAGTCTGCCGTAAATACGGCTCTGATTGGTGGCATTACTGATACTGGTTTAAATTTTCTAGGACGATCCTCTGACATTAGAATAACAACAGGAGGTGAAATAGGTACTGCTGCAGGAACCGATGTTGCGTTGCATGGAGGAACATCCGGGAGAGCAACTCAATATACGGCCCCGATAGGTGTCTCTCTTGGTTCGTTAGGTGCTGAGTCATATACAGATATGGAAGGAATAGGTGAGTTAGCAGCGGTAAGTGCCTATGAGGGGGCTCAAATCGGTAGAGGTCTTGACAGAATGCTCGGTTTTTCAGGTGGAAATATTGCCAGGCGACTTGGAAACAGAGCCTTACAATCAATAACAGGTTTAAACCTGCTCAGCCATCCTGCCGAATATGCAATGTCTGCAGCTTATGCTGGAGGTAGATCTTTCCTAGAAGTACGAACCCGGGCAACGAATAACTTCGAAAATTTCAGAAATCTATCTATCGACTGATAGCGTAAATTGTAAATTTATTCTGCAACCTGGGTTAATGATTCCGGGTTGCAGAATAAGTACTGGAAAAACTACCTTTAAGGTTGGACTGCCCCCATGCCTGTAGACAAATTCTGTCCTCACGACGAGGCCTGTTCGAAGGCCTCCGGACTGACGCCGCCGAGATGACTGTGGCGCCGGGCCCGGTTGTAGAACACTTCAATGTAATCGAAGATATCCGCCCGGGCCAGATCCCGGGTTTTATATATGCGTTTTCTGATCCGTTCTTTTTTCAGCGAACTGAAGAACGATTCGGCCACCGCATTATCCCAGCAGTTGCCACGCCTGCTCATGCTGGGGTCCGCTTGGAAAACGGGTAGAGTATACGGACAATGAGGTTTTCGATGCATTTATGAACGGCAGCTGGGATGGTGGTGCCGGAGGAAGTGCTGATTGCGTCGGAACCCCGCCTCCAAACCAATGGTGCGCACTCACCACTCCTGCCGTAACGTTCGACTACGGTACCGTCACACTCGCGGATGCCTCGGGCGCTAAACAGGATAAGGATATAGGGGTGACCTGCACCACAGGGATGAAATACACCCTTCGCTTGCGGGGCGAGAATGATGTGTCACTGTCGAACTGTATGCGTGCAGAACTCCGGGCCAATGGGAAACCGCTCACGTCCGAACTCAACGGGTCTGAGGGTGCGAATACCGTGAACATGACTGCCACACTTACCGGCACGCCCGATTGGGTGGGGGAGTTCCACGGCGAAAGTGTGCTCTTTGTTTCCTACCCGTAAACCGGCGGGGGCCTTGCCATGCGGACGTCACCCCGGGGGGAGCTGAAGAGAATCGGACTCGAGCCAACCCTAACCGCTATCAAAGGCTCGGTGGATATGCGTCAGTCAGTACCTCCCACAATGTAAGTCCGACCCTCCCAAACTGGGGTCCTGTCCATAATGTGCCGGACGATGCTGCTCAGGTCGGATTGTTATCAATCAAAAGCAAATCACCAGAGTGTATAACATCCAGGCCTGCGACACTTTCTATTACTCACTCCTCCAACGCGGGAAGGCAGGTTATATATGGATATTCCAGTGGTTTTCACAATGCTGACTATCGGTTTCATTCCTCAGGTGATTCATGTTTTCTCATAAGAAAATTCCTGTTTTCCGTTCAGTTCATGGTAAAATTATTCCAACTAAATAACACTAGTACGGGTTTAGCCCGCGGAAATGGAATATCTCATAGAGAGTCGTGTTGTCTTCAGTGTTGAAGGTAATGCACTGATTAATAAGGACAACCCTGAGCAACGAGTGGACATCAGTCTGATGGCCTCACGTCTTTTACTCGGGGGCTGACGCTCAGTGGAACGAAAACTCACGTTAAGCAATGCTTTCTTCCTCTGACGCCTCTTCTAATGGACTCAGGTGATCGTTTGTCTCATGTTCTTCCTTCCATATATTCTGAAAGAAAATGGTCGATTTGTTACTTTTTTCGCTAAAAATTCATGATAAAATCTACTAATGTCATATTAGTAGAGGTGTAATACATGCTTCCATCAATTAATCGAGCCCAGATAAATTGCTCAAGAAACTCAGTCGAGTTAACCAGTAATGAGTAAGTGAACAGCGTTCTAATAAAAATATATCTAGCGTAAGCAACACACATGATAAAATCAGCCCTGTATTATTTAATACTGAGCCTCGGAACAAAAACTATGATGAAACTTACGTTAAAGTTGGCGTCGCTGCGTGTATAAAAGAAAGCATGCCGGAAATTCCTGAACCGGATTACAGTGACTGTGATATCGACGATTCTGCCACAACTAATCTCTCATCAAACAAAAAAAACACCAATATATTATCTGGCCTTACTGAAGTTTACCGGGAGTTAAGTGGTGTTTCGGACGTCAAGTTGTTAATGGATTTTAATCAGGAAGATTTCATACAAAATTCAACCCTTGCAAAAGAAGGGGTTTGTGTGCCTTTGACATCAAAATGGTTAACTGAAAGAAACTCAATAATTGATTTCTTTTCTGATATATCCACTCCGGAAGGAAGAGAAGAGATCATGTATGTTGCTATGGAGAGGGTTAAAACTGGGAATCCTGGTGTTATTATTGACTACGTAAAAAATAAAGGATACACGATAGAAATATATGACAATTCTGCTCCAGTGGACGTTGGATTATATTCTATCCCCCTAGGATTACCAGGTTCATTTCATAACATGGCACTTGAATTAACAAAAAACAATGAAGCTACATTTTTCGACCCAAATTATGGGGAGTTTTTTTTACTAGTTTAACCTCTTTCAACGATTTCTTACCGCCATACTTAAGGTCCGCATACGATATTAAAGATGAGCCAAATATTTCTTATGTTCAATATGTAAAAATGGAAGGGTAGGGATGTTGGCGCCTCAATGTTTTTTGTTGGTTGGTAAAAAAGACGACAATACTTTGTTATTTACTTGAGCTAAGAATATTTTCGTCATCCAAAATTTTATAAACCGTGGAACGAGCAATACGGAGTTGCCGGGAAATCCCGGTAGCTCCAATTCCCTGACGATATAACGACAGCACATAGTCCCTGTCTACAGTTCTCCTGCGCCCAAACCGGATGCCTTTCAGTTTTGCTTCCTGTCTGCCTTCATTCGTGCGATCCAGTATCCTGAGCCGTTCGGCCTGCGCAATAGCCGACAGGATGGTCACCACCATTTGCCCCATTTCACCATCGGTACTGATCCCGTCATCAATAAATATGATTATCGCGAATTTGCCTGGCCCTGGACCTTTCGTCTTACCCGTCTTTTATATATCCGGGCTGTACGTCTGAAGAATCTCACTCGTTATGCGGGAATGACGTCGGTGTTCAATATCGCCAGGATGGCTCCGCAGAAAAGGACCGCGATACTGGTTGCTTTTGTCCTTGCATGGGAGACGCTGGCGCTGGATGATGCACTGGACGTTCTGGATGCCATGCTGGCTGTTATCATCCGTGACGCCAGAAAGATTGGGCAGAAAAAACGGCTCCGATCGCTGAAGGATCTGGATAAATCAGCACTGGCACTCGCCAGCGCATGTTCGTACCTGCTGAAAGAGAAAACGCCGGACGAATCAATCCGGGCCGAAGTATTCAGCCACATCCCGAGGCAAAAACTGGCCGACATCATCGCGCTTGTCCGTGTAATTGCCCGGCCATCAGACGATAACTTTCATGATGAAATGGTGGAACAGTACGGGCGGGTTCGTCGTTTCCTGCCCCGTCTGCTGAATACCGTTAAATTTTCAGCAGCTCCCGCCGGGAGCGCCACTCTGAATGCCAGCGATTACCTCAGACGGGAGTTCAGCTCACGGCGGCAGTATTTTGATGATGCACCAACGGAAATCATTAGCCGTCCATGGAAACGACAGGTAGTTAATAAGGAAAAACATATCACCCGAAGGGTGATATACGCTGTGCTTTCTCAGTAAGACGGCATATGCCACAATCAAGGGGATTGAAGTCATGCGGGCATTGCGTAAAGGACAGGCGGAAAACTTTTACTTCGGCCATCCCTTGGGTGAGATGCGTCTGGTAAGCAGAGTTTTTGAAATTTAAGGCCTTTCTGTAATTCCGAAGGCTACAGTATCAAGAAATTTGCAACAGTGCCATGGCAACCATTTCACAGGTGAGTGTTTTTTACTCAGATACAGTTCAAAAAAGTCAGATGTCGCATTTTGCAGCTTCGCTCCCACTAGGCCATTTTATGAGACAAGCATTATTTGCTGTCTGGATCCAAATGAGACGTTTTTTTCATTTGCAGCTAATGTGAGCCAGTCGAAATGAAATGCGAGTCCATCGGACTGATTGCGAGCACATTTCCACTTAATGTGAGCACAATCCGTTTTTCAGTTGCAGTTAATTTGAGCTGAAAAACGGGATAAATGCGATTTTGCGGGATTTCAAATGCGATTCGCTACACCTATGTAAAGGTCAATGGCCGCTGGGCTTATCTTTACCGGGCCGTTGACAACAGGGGCCGCACTGTCGATTTTTACCTTTCACCACGACGTAACAGCAAAGCCGCCTACCGGTTCCTAGGTAAAATCCTCAACAACGTGAAGAAGTGGCAGATCCCGCGATTCATCAACACGGATAAAGCGCCCACCTATGGCCGTGCGCTTGCGTTGCTCAAACGCGAAGGTCGGACGTTGAACACCGCCAGATTAAGTACCGTAATAACGTCATTGAATGCGACCATGGCAAGCTGAAAAGGATAATCGGCGCCACGCTGGGATTTAAATCCATGAAGACGGCTTACGCCACTATTAGAGGTATTGAGGTGATGCGAGCACTACGCAAAGGTCAGGCCTCAGCATTTTATTACGGCGATCCCTTGGACGAAATACGTCTGGTGAGCAGGGTCTTTGACATGTAAGGCCTTTCAGTCAGAAAAAAGGTTACCTCATCGCGAACTTTGCAACAGTGCCTCCTATGTATGATCTATATCAACAAAAATACCATAAAAAAACAACTTTGGAACATTTAACTACATTTTTCCACATTATTCGTGTGATAATCAAATTCAGCATACGGATAAAGAATTAAGTCAAGGATAACTTGCAGGTGTTTTTCTCATCACTGAAATTTAAACTTCAAATAATATTGATGTGTTCACTATTCTCTGTTTTGATTGTTGCCTGTGATAATAAAAGCGAATCGTTAATTCAGGGATATGTTGAGGGTGATTTTATGTATATATCATCTTCCGGACAGGGTGTTTTAAACATACTGGATGTTAAAAAAGGGGATGAGGTACAGTTAGGGGCTTTATTATTTGCGCTGGAAAATGAAAGTGAAACTCAGCAATTATTGCAGGCGCAGCATCAGTTTAATACTGAACAGGCAACTCTCACCGATCTACGTTCTGGCAGGAGAAAAACGGAACTGGATGTGTTGCGCGCTCAGCTCAGGGGGGCTGTTGCCGCAAAGGAGCTTGCCAATTCAAAATTAATCCGTAATGAAAAACAGGTCGCAAGCGGCGCGGTTTCTACATTTGATTTGGAAACTTACCGCGCGGATTTTCATCAGAAAGCTGCCGTGGTTGAAGAGCTGAAAAACCGCCTTTCTGCCGAAGAATTGCCCGCGCGTGATGCTCAACAACAGGCACAGACAGCCCGCGCTAAGGCAGCCCTGGCAGTACTTAACCGAAGCAGGTGGATACTGGATCAAATGACACGGTATGCGCCGCGCAGAGCACGGGTGTTTGATACTTTTTATCAGCCTGGAGAGTGGGTTCCTGCCGGAAGCCCGGTGGTGAGTCTGCTTGCACCTGGTAAGCTTAAAATCCGCTTTTTTGTTTCCGCGGCACAGCTGTCACAGGTTAAAACCGGCAAAACCATTCGTATTATTTTACAGCCGAATTCGGCTCCGCTAGCCGCCACCATTGATTATATCTCCCCCGAAGCTGAGTACACGCCACCCATTATCTACAGCAATGAGCGCAAGGATAAGCTGGTTTTCCTGGTCGAAGCAAAAACTGAGCAAAGTCACGCGGATGATTTGCATCCCGGCATGCCTGTTTCTGTGGTTCTGCCATTATGAACAGTTCGGTGGTCAGTGTTCAGAATATCAATAAGCACTTCGGCGATCGCCATGTGGTGAAGGATCTCTCGCTGGAAATAAATACCGGTAAGATTTGCGGATTTCTTGGCCCTAACGGCAGCGGTAAAACAACTTCTATCCGCATCATGTGTGGCCTGCTGACTCCGGATTCTGGCAGCGGATACTGTCTGGGCATTGATCTTTTCGGTCATGAAAAAGAAAAAATTAAACGCCAGGTCGGTTATATGACCCAACATTTCTCGCTGTGGAAAAATCTTACAGTACAGGAGAACCTGTGCCTTATTGCTAGGCTACAGACCATTCCTCAGCGGGGAAAACGGGTGGAAGATATTCTGCAGCAAACGGGGTTACAGAAATATCGCCATCATCTGGCCGGAAAGCTCTCCGGCGGATGGAAGCAGCGTTTAGCGCTCTCAGCCAGTCTGCTCCACAATCCAAAACTGCTGCTACTGGATGAACCTACCGCAGGTGTTGATCCCAATGCCCGGCAGGAGTTCTGGCAGATATTGCACCAGCTGGCGGACAGCGGAGTGACTATTCTGGTCAGCACCCACTATATGGATGAGGCAGAGCGCTGCCATCAGATTGCTTATATCGCCTACGGAAACCTGCTGGTTCAGGGCAGTACGGATGAGGTAATTAAACAACAACAACTGGTTACCTGGGCGATACGCGGTGAAAAACTCACCCATCTGGAAAAACAGTTACTGCTGTTGCCCGGTGTTGAACACACTTCACTGCTGGGTAACGTGCTGCATGTTACGGGCAGCGACCCTGCCTTGCTCAGTCAGTCTCTGACACCCTTTCAGCCACAGTATCGCCTGACAAAGACCGAGACCGGTCTGGATGATATTTTTGCTCGCCTGATTAAACATCATCAACAGCACACTACAGCAGGGATTTAGTACATGTTCGGATTTTCACTCACCCGTTGGTGCGGGATTTTTGTTAAAGAATTACAGGAGTTACGACGCGACGAATTAAGCGCCGGGATGCTGATCATCATACCGCTGATGCAAATCATCATGTTTGGCTATGCCATTAATATGGACCCTCGCCATTTGCCAGCTGCGGTGCTTGATGCCGATAAAAATATCATGAGCCGCAGTATGTTGTATGCCCTGCATAATTCCGGTTATTTCTCGTTTGACACGGCTATCACCACGGAGCAGGCAGCCGCTGAGGCGCTGGCTCAGGGTAAGGTGCAGTTTGTTATCAGCTTCCCGTCTGATTTCAGTCATAAATTATTGCGCGGTGAAAAAAGCAGCATGCTGATTGAGGCTGACGCCACTGATCCGGCAGCCATTGTTCAGCCGCTGGCGGCGGCTCAAATGCTGTCGGAACGGGTATTGAAACAAAACCTGCCGCAGACCCTGAAACCGGCATCGTCCGCGATCGCTGTTGAGGTGGTTCAGCACAGGATGTACAACCCGGAAGGCATTACACAATACAACATTGTTCCCGGATTGCTGGGTATTATTCTGACCATGACACTGGTACTGATGGCCGGGCTGGCGATCGCCAGAGAGAGTGAAAACGGCACGATGGAAAGTCTGCTGGCGACACCGGCTACGCCGCTTGAAGTCATGATCGGGAAAATAACCCCTTATGTGATTATCGGCATGCTTCAGTCTGTCGTTATCTGCATTATGGTGGTTTACCTGTTTAACGTTCCGATTCAGGGAGATCTGTTTTCCCTGTTTATTTCTATTTTATTGTTTATCGCCGCCAGCCTGGCTGTAGGCATTGCTTTATCCGTATTTGCCAAAAATCAGCTTCAGTCCATGCAGCTGACATTCTTCTATTTTTTGCCTTCTGTATTGCTGACCGGTTTTATGTTCCCGTTCCGGGGGATGTCGGAGTGGGCACAATATATCGGTTCGTGTTTACCTCTGACCTATTTTCTGCGGCTGATCCGCGGGGTGATACTCAAAGGCAATACCCTCGTTGACATGTGGGCTGATGTCTGGCCATTAATCGGATTTACCGCCGGATTTATGATCCTTGGCCTGTTTTTCTACCAACGAACACTGGATTAATGAACATCACTGTTCCTGTTTTAATGAAGATGAGAGTGACTTATGAATAACGACAAGAGAGATGAACGGTCCCTGACAGGGAATTTTATGATGTGGATGCATGAGCGTTTTCCGCTGCTCAACGCACCTTTTTTTTTTCTGCTGTTTATTGTGAGTTATACCGTTGCGGTAGAAGCAGAAAACAAAGCAGTCTTTTTCTCATGGAATGTCATTGCTGGCTGTCTGGCTTCCTGGTCCTGTTTTTTACTGATACGGATCTTTGATGAACATAAAGATTACCTGATTGACTGCACTTATCATCCCGGACGAGTGCTCCAGCGGGGGGTGATTACACTCAGACATCTCAAAATTGCAGGTATTGCCTGTATTGCGCTTCAGCTTGTAACCAGTATGGCGGTTGACAGAGGGATCGGCGGCAGTACGCTCGCCTGGGGGTTAATGTTCATCTGGATTTGTCTGATGGGTAAAGAGTTTTTTATTGGTACCTGGCTTAATCAATATTTCACCCTGTATGCCATTTCCCATATGCTGGTCATGCCGCTGATTATATGGTGGCTGGCGAATATTGCGATACCGGGCGTCATACTGAGTGCGCCTGTAAAAATATTGATGCTGCTCTCATTCATTGCCGGATTTATTTTCGAAATCACGCGCAAGTATAAAGGCCCCGATGAAGATCGGGAAAACATTCCGACATACTCATCCCTTTATGGCATCAAAACCGTCTTTACTATTCTCGTCCTGCTTGCCTCCATCATGCTGTTTATTCAACTCTGGTTGCTGCACGCCACCACCGGGAACATTTCATTTCCATCCTTAATTCCGTTAGTGATTTTTTATCTGCTGAGCCTGTATCAGCTCACGTCGTTTTTACGCCGTCCCTGTGCCCGTAATCGTAAACGTAATGAAGCAATCATTGGTCTTTATATGACTGTGGGATATCTCGATTGCGCAATAACCATTTTTAACCATGTTTCTGTTTAATACATTCAGGGTTTGTTATGTCGTTTAAAGCGTTATCACCACGTCATCTGTATACCTATACAGAAAAAGCCCGGCAACAGCGCTTAGCCTTTTTATCAGAACACACCAACTGTTCACTCGAGAAGGTTGCCTGTAACTCGTTTGATGTTGCCGCGTTATCAAACACAATAGAAGGATTTATCGGCTCAGTAGAAATTCCTGTCGGTATCGGTGGCCCTCTGCTGATTAACGGGCTTCATGCTCAGGGTGTGTTTTATGCGCCTTTTGCGACCACCGAAGGAGCGCTGATTGCCTCGATCTCACGCGGCTCAACCGCCATTACTCGTTCCTGCGGTGCAACGGTCCGGGTAATCGGTCAGCGCATGATGCGAGTGCCACACGTTGAATTCCGCAGCGTTGTGCAGGCGGTAGAGTTCAGTCAGCAGGTCACTGGCTATCTCAGCGAATTACGCGCCGAAATTGGTCGTCATTCCAGTCATGCGCAGTTGATGGAGATAACACCGCAGATTATCGGGCGCAATGTACATCTGCATTTTGTTTATGAAACCGCAGACGCTGCTGGGCAGAATATGACCACAAACTGCACCTGGCATGCCTGCCGGTTGATAGAGAAAAAACTGGCGGAAAGTGATCTCAGGCCGCTGAATATGATGATTGACGGTAATTTATCCAGCGATAAAAAAGTCTCTTACCAGTCAATGATTAACGGCCGCGGGGTGCGGGTGATTGCCGAAACTTGTCTGAGTACGGAGGTATGCAAATCTGTTTTGCGGATCACCCCGGTTCAGTTATTGAAAGCCTATCACCGGACAGCGGAAGGCGCGGTTGCTGCCGGGATGACGGGCATGAATATAAATGTGGCGAATGTCATTGCCGGGCTGTTTACCGCGCTGGGACAGGATATTGCCAGTGTTCATGAATCCTCTCTGGCGCATCTGCGCATGGAAATGAACGACGACGGTTCACTCTATTGCAGCATTACATTGCCTTCTCTGGTGGTCGGCACAGTCGGTGGCGGCACATATCTGCCTCAGCAGAGAGAGTGTCTGGACATGCTGGGCTGTAAAGGACAGGAGAGTAGCCGTAAGCTGGCAGAGATCATTGCCGCCTATTGTCTGGCGCTGGATATCTCCACCTTGTCCGCTATTGCAGCAGATGAATTTGCCAAATCCCATGAAAAACTGGGGCGCAACCGTCCGCGCCTGACAACCGCGCCTTCCTCACTGACCGATCTTAATGTCGAGTTCTTTCAGTCCGCCGCCTATAACCCGGCCTGGGGCAGCAAAGCGCCGATAGCCGTTGAGATCCCGACGGATTCAGATGATAGCCATAGTCTGCTGACCGTTCTCAGCGCACAGCACTCTGACAGGCTTATGGGACTGTTTCCTGTGACTCTGACGGACTCGGCCCGTCGGAAAGTTCCGGCTATGCTGAAGCTCAAGCCGCTGGATCAGAATATCTTCACCATGATGAAGTTCCTCGCGGAAAAATGCTCTCCCGCCCTGCTTCAGGCTATTTCAGATTTCTCTCCTCTTACTGAGTTTTTGAATACTCACAGTCGTGAAGTGGCGGTGATGAATCAGCAGGATCCGCGTCTGACCCGCTATATGCCCGAGGTTTATGGTGTCATCCGGAATGATAAAACTCAAACTTACGCCTTAATTGAAGAGCGGCTTAGCGGCTTAGTGCTGATGGATTCCACTGACAACCTTAGTTTGTGGCAGCCGCACCATATTGAAACCGCCATTGACGGCTTGGCTGAGATCCACGCTGTCTGGCTGGGACAGGAAGCCACGCTGTTACAGCGTTTCCCTGAGATCACTGTCCAGGATAAAGACAACACCCTTGCGCAGCGCCCGCTGATGCATGCCTTTGCAGATTTTATGGCAGAACGCTACCCCCACTATTTTACGCCAGCTGAGCATGACTATTTCCTGTCATGGACAGACGGTGTGGAAAGCTGGTGTAGGGAAATCGTACAGATGCCGCAGACGCTGGTGCATAACGATTTTAACCCGCGCAACATCGCATTCCGTCAGTGTGATGAGGGACTGAGGCTATGCGCCTGGGACTGGGAACTGGCAACACTTAATCTGCCTCAACGGGATCTTGTGGAGCTGCTGATATTTACCGGCCAGGACGATATCAGCCGGGATACCGTAGCGCACTATCTTGAACAACATCGCCGCAAGCTGGAAATACATAGCCGGATCGCCTTGGCTCCTGACATGTGGCAGCGGGGATACGTCATAGCGCTGCATGATTTCTGGCTGCGGCGGATGCCGTTTTATCTGATGGCACATCATGTCAGCCCCCTGCCGTTTATTGACCGAGCGATGCACACACTGCGCAAACTTATTGATCTGACGCGATATTCGTTTCAGGCATAGTTTACTTCATTCATTTCAGCTAAGGAGAGCGCGAAAGACAAGTCAGTAGAACTGACTCCCAAGTCGCACTGAAAGATTCTATGACAAACTTATATTCTCAGCATCAGGCTCTACAACTAACCCGCGCCCAGCTGGGCGGAAAAGCGGCTAACCTTTTATGGTTGTCACTGGAACACTATCCAGTGCCGGAATGGTGGGTGATTCCCGGGGAGATCCTGACGCAGATAATTTCTCAGGACCCGGTGAGCGTCGCCATGGTACAGGCACTCGAGGAAGTTTTCGAGGATATCACCCCTGAAGCGCTGGAAAATCTGGCGGCACCCTTGCGTCAGCGGATCCGGCAGGCACAATTATCGTCAGATCTGCAAAAGCAGTTGTCCGCTTTACTGGCAGACAATCCCGCAACCTTTTTTTCTGTCCGCTCCTCCGCCGTCGATGAAGACGGAGACAATGCCTCGTTTGCCGGACAAATGGACAGCTATTTATTTCAGCAGGGTATCGAGGCAATAGGTAACAGCATCTGTGCTGTGATTGCTTCCGCATTTAATACACACGCGCTGCTGTATCGACTGCACCACGGATTTTCCGTAAAAGATATTCGCAGTGCCGTCATTATCCAGAAAATGGCAGACGGCGAAGTTTCCGGCGTAATGTTTACCGCACATCCGGTGACGGGAAGCCGTCAGCACGCGCTGATATCTGCCGCCTGGGGCGTGGGCGAAGGCGTGGTTTCCGGTGAATGTGATACGGATGAATTTAGCGTGCATCTGTTTAAAGATGAGATTGATCGCCGTATTGTCACTAAGCGCGTTGCACTGGTGTTTGATAAAACCCGCCGTCAGGGCACCACTGCGCTTGAGGTCAGGCCGGAAAAACGGGATGCGCCGGCACTGACGGATGTGCAAATCCTGGCACTGCGCGACATCGGTAAGCGTATCGCCCAGTACTGCGGCTGTCCGCAGGATATTGAATGGACAATCAAAGACGGACATATCTTTATATTACAAACCCGACCTGTGACCCATCTGCCGAAAAATACGGCTTCTGCCGGGCGTACACTGGTGTTTAACAATGCCAATATTCAGGAATCTTACTGCGGTGTTACCACGCCACTGACATTTTCATTTGCCCGCGCTGCCTATGCCACCGTCTACGAGCAGACCATGCGTATCCTGGGATGTTCAGATAAGCAGGTCACGGAATCACAGGACATGCTGAATCACATGCTCGGCCTAGTTAAAGGGCGGATTTATTATAATATTAATAACTGGTATCGCGGGTTGCAGATGTTGCCATCATTCAAAACCAATAAGCAGGATATGGAACGGATGATGGGACTGACGGAACAGGTGGACTTTATACGCTCCACGGAACTCACTTTGTGGGAAAAAGCCACCCGCCTGCCAGGCATGGCAAAAGTGCTGTTCCGCTTGCTGATCGCATTTCGTAAAATGGACAGACTTGTTGAACAGTTTTTACAGCAATTCACGGTTCTCGTCGCCAATATTCCCCGCGATCGTCTTCATACATTGACGATAAATCAACTGACCGAAAAACTGAAATACATGGACAGTCATCTGTTGCAGCGCTGGACCACGCCCATCCTCAATGATTTTTACGTCATGATGTATAACGGACGGGTTTATCGCACGCTGGAGTCCGCCGGTATTGAAAAAACCGCAGCGCTGATGGGCGATTTGCTCTCCGGAGAAGAGAATATTGAAAGTACACAGCCGACCAAAGAACTACTGGTAATGTGCCGCAGTGTTCGCCAGAAACCGGCACTGCGCAAGCTGATAGAACAGAGTGACGACGCGACGCTACTGAGCCGACTTAAAACTGCGCATCCGCATTTTCATCAGATGTGTGTTAACTATATTGATAAATATGGTGACCGCACTATAGGTGAAATGAAACTGGAAACTCTGACGCTCCGTTACGATCCGCGCTTCCTGTTCACCATATTAAAAAACTATCTGACACTGGATGATTTAACCCCAGAATCACTCGCCGCCCGAGAACGCGGCTTGCGCAACGAGGCGGAAAATCTGGCATTCAGTGCCGTGGAGCAGAAATTCGGTAAGCGGCGTATGCTCAGGTTTAAACGTCATCTGGCCCGGCTGCGTCAGGCTATCCGTCACCGGGAAAATATGCGCTTCACACGCACACGGATGGTCGGATTTTATCGGGATCTTTTTAATCAACTCGGACGGCAATATGCGCTGGAAGGCATTATTGCGCAAGCGCGTGATATCTTTTATCTCACCCTCGATGAAATCTACAGCGGATATGAAGGCACCGCCGTACAAACGGAACTCAGGCCGCTGGTTGCAGCCCGTCAGCAGGAATATGCAGGTTATGAAGCGGACGATCCGGCACACCATATCTGTTGTGAGGGTTCTTTGTTCCAACAGCACGATTTCTCTGGTACCCGCCGGACAGACGTTCCGATTTGCGATACGACTCAGCTGAGTGGTATCGGCTGTTATCCGGGGATTGTTGAAAATACCGTCCGCTTAATCAAATCACCGGAAGATGAAATGTCACTCTCAGGACAAATTCTGTGTACTGAGCGGACAGATCCCGGCTGGGCGCCGCTGTTCCCGACAGCCGGGGGACTGCTGATCGAGCGTGGTTCTACGTTATCCCACTCGGCAGTGGTGGCAAGAGAGATGGGCATTCCCGCGATTGTCGGTATTCCGGATATCACCCGCATTCTGCGCGACGGCGAATATGTGCGGATGGATGGCGCCACCGGGACAGTGTCACGTCCACAGCAACCCAGTAACTGCGAGGTAGCCCCTTTATCATGATTATTGCATCTGAATGGCAGCCTGGTGCGCAGTTACATGAGGTGTTTTTATCACTGCCGGGGAGAGTTTACCACGATTTTCCGTTCTGGCCTGGTGAAAATCGGGCAACGCTGAACGCACAATTCAGCGCGGATAATCCGTGGTTTGAACAGGGGAAAGCCTGGACCGGCGTAATTCCCGGGCAGGCCCGCATGGCTGGTTTTATCCCACACCATCTGGTTTCCGGGCAAAAAACCGCCTTTTTTGGTTTTTGGGAAACCATTAATCATCTGTCCTGTAATGAGCAACTGTTCAGCGCGCTGGCGACATGGGCAAAACAGTACGGTATCACGCAGTTATACGGGCCGGTTAATTTTTCTACCTTTGGTCAGTACCGTATTCGCCTGAATCAGTTTGAGAAAACACCCTTTGCGGGAGAGCCTTACAATCCGCCTTACTATGCCACCTTGCTGGAGCAGGCCGGATTCAGTGTGAAACATCGCTATACCTCGACATTCACAGATGCCGGGATGGCTGCGGATAACTGGGCGAAGCACTACCGGAAAATGGAAAAACTGCCGATGCCGGAGATAACGATTCAGCCGCTAACGCCTGCTGTATGGATGCGTGAGCAGCGTCGATTATATGAATTTATTGATCATCTGTTCGGTAACGGTTTCGCTTATACCCCACTGACGTGGGACGAATTTCAGCAACACTGCGGTATGGATTTTATCCAGCATTTTTGCCCGCACTCTTCCATGCTGGCGCAGACCACTGACGGCGGGATTGCCGGATTATCCATTATGTTACCGATCAGCCGTGCCGGGAAAGCCGAGGCGAACTTATGTAAAACCGTGGCCATCCATCCCCGTTACCGGCGCACCGGCATACTCAGCCGCCTGTGCAATCAGTTTTTCCACTATACCCGCCAACATTACCCCCGCATTGGTGGCGCTATGATGCGTGACGATAATGCCAGTCTGCTCATGTCGCGAACTCTGCTGCAAGGGGCCGATCAGCATCATTACTATGCCCTGTATGGTAAGGAGCTTTTCTGATGAACCTGTGTCAGTCCATCGTCCGCGCCGCAGAGTGTTATCCTGATCGAACCGCACTGAGTATCCCGCAGCCAGACGGAGAATATACCATGCTGAGTTACCGTCATTTTATGCGGCTGGCGGCGCATTTTCAGCGGCAACTTTTGCAAACTGGCTTGATTACAGGCGATCGCGTGGTACTGATGACCCCGCCGGGACAGTATCTCTATCCGTTGCTGGTCGCCATGCTGGGTGCCGGGATTGTTGCGGTTATGCCGGAAAGAGGGTTGCCAAAAGCGCAGTTCAGGGCCGCACTCAGACTCTGTCGGCCAAAAGGCATTATTACCGAGGCCAACGCCGGTAAATTCTGGCCGTTGTTCCCAGAACTGTGGTCCATGAAACGGTTTGTGATCGACCGCGCCGTTCCCGGTATGAAACAACTGAACGTTAGTTTTGCCCCCCCGGATAAGGTGTTTATCTGCCAGTCTCTGCCGTCAGATACCACTGGACTGATTACCTTCACCTCCGGCACTACCGGTATTCCCAAAGGGGCCAACAGGACGCACCAAAGCCTGACAGCACAACGGCTGGCCATTGAAACATGTTTTCCGTCACAAGAGCAGGATATTGATCTGCACAGTTTTCCCGTACTGGTATTGCAGACATTAAGTACGGGACAGCACAGCGTACTGCCTCGGTTTGATTTCTCTCGGCCCGGGGCAGTCAATCCGGCTGAGGTTTCAGAGCAAATCACCCAGCTTGGTGTTACGCGCATCAGTGGTGCCCCGGCTTTTATGCAGAAAATTACCCGTTATGCGCAGGAGCAGCAGCTGAGCTTTCCAGAGGTTCGTCAGGTTGTTATCGGGGGAGCGCCAGGCTGTAAAGCACTGTATCAGGGCTGCCTTGAAGCATTTCCACATGCACAACACGCGGTGATTTACGGCTCAACGGAAGCGGAACCGATTGCTACCGTGGATATACGTTCCCTAACAGAGCAGTGGTCACAACATGCGGGCTATCTTGTTGGCAGTTCGGTGAGTGCCGCTGAAATTTGTCTACGGAAAATTGGCGGTCAGCAGAAGTGTATTTCCTTCGCGCCAGGAGAAGTCGGCGAAATCCTGGTTGCCGGCCCGCATGTATTATCTGCATACATTGATAATCCGCAGGCCACCCGGCAGTATAAAATTCCTCGCCCTCAGGGCGGCGTCTGGCATTGCACCGGGGATGTGGGCTTTTTTGATGATGACGGGCAGATATGGCTTGTCGGAAGAGTGAGCGATGAAATTACCATCAGTCCCGGCCGGACGGTCTATCCCTATCCCCTTGAAAAACTGGTGAATGATCTGGAAGAAACAGAGCGCAGCGCGCTGATTGCTCACCCGCAGGGCGGCGCCGCGTTGATTCTGCAATGCACCTGCCTGCCACAGGCATTACCGGCAATCCTGGATGAATTCCAGCTCGCGGATGTCACGCGGATTTATCAGATTTCGGAAATACCGGTTGATATCCGGCATAACAGTAAGATTAACCGATTGAAACTAAGAACGTTACTGGAAAAAAATGCGCTGACAATCTTCCAGTTGAACAGGGAGTCTTTATGAAACAACCCCATTTCCTGATCCGCTTGAATTCCGCTGACTACATCACCCTGACAGGGCTGATCTTCAGCTCAACGGCGGTGATCTGCGCCTTGCGGCAACAGCTTTTTTTATCTGTCGCCTTGCTGTTTCTCGCCATGCTGGCAGATGCTCTGGATGGTATTTATGCGCGATATCATAAGCTGGAACGCACCTTCGGGCGCTATCTCGACGGATTTATGGATCAGATCCTTTACCTGATTGTCCCGGCACTGGTGTTTTACCTTTCCGGCTTTAATGGTATCTGGTCACTCTTTTTGCTGCTGATGATCGCCTGCGGCTCAATCCGGCTGGCGGTATTTAATGAAGTCGGGAATATAGACGGTATCAGTGGGATGTCTTATCCAGGCATGCCGGTATTCTGGAGCCTGTTTATTCTCAGCGCCTGGCTGCTGCTCCGGTTTGTACTGCCGCCGCTGTCGGGCTACCTGTTGCTCAGCACGGTGTTATTTCTTTTCAGCATGGCTATGCTGTGGCGGCGGCCATTTTATAAGTTTAAACACCTGAGTGTCATTATCATGATTACGTTACTCGGTAGCTGCGTCTTTGCATTACTTCATTTCAGAGGCTTCTATGTGGGATAAGGTATTACAGGCCTGGTATCTGATGATTCCTGTCATACTGGGTGGTTGCGCGCACATGGTGATCGTTAAGTACAATTATTTTTCACGGCTCAATATTCCGCTATCTGTTTCCGCTTTTGGCGCAAATAAAACCTGGCGCGGATTGCTGATGATCTCTCTGTTGACTGCACTGTTTGCCCTTATATGGCTACCTCTGAATCAGCTTCATCCGCAGGCCGGTTTGCCGGTAAGTACAAAGGAGTGCGGGCTTGCGGGATTATTTGCCGGACTGGGGTATAGTCTGTCAGAGCTGCCGAACTCATTGATTAAGCGAAAGCTGGGGATTGCTCCCGGTAAACTACCTGACCGACACCGCGCTGTGTGTGTCTTAGGTGATCAGGCTGATTCTGCTATTGGCGTTACACTGGTATATGTTTTGTATTTGAAACTATCATTCATATCAGCAGTACTAATCTTTATCTGTTTCTTACTAAGTGCATTTTTGATCAAGCAGTTGTTGTTTCTACTGGCACTGAAGAAGACAAGGTTTTAGTTCTTCCGGTCAGAGCCACCAACTCAAAACCGGAAAATGAACCGCCCCTGTTTTCCGGGAGAGTAGTAGGGTGACCGTAAGGATTCGTTAATTGTTGGCAATAAGCCTAAAAGTTATATGCATTAGACTTTATATAACTACTAGGCTGCATCCTTTGATAAGGATACGTACCTGAAAAATGTTGCCCGCGAAATTTTTAGAGTTTCACAAATATCATTGATACTTAAAGATTTATCCTGATACATACGCCAGGCCATCATCACTTTCGGTGCGCTTTTGCTGACAGCCCTGCGTCCTCCTTTTCGCCCCCGGGCGCGTGCAGCTGCGAGGCCTGCCCGAGTTCGCTCCTGGAGGAGGCGTCTCTCAAATAATGTTAAGCACCAGTTCTCCCGATGCCGTGGTGGTGTCAATAGCGCCATCGCACAGTGAACGAAATCCTACCCCCTTGCTACGCAAGTCCTCTACCATGGTCACCAGGTGAGTCATTGATCTCCCCAACCGATCGAGGCGCCATACCAGCAAGGTATCTCCTGGTTGCAACGCTTTCAGACAGGCGTCCAGGCCCGGGCGTTCTGTTTTTGCCCCGGATGATTTGTCCACAAACATGGCGGCGGCATCACAGCCAGCCTGTTGCAGGGTGGGGCGGCCCCTAGAAACACCAGACAGTAGATGTATCTTAAAATAAGAGATAGGCTTAAACATATGTCTAATACTGGTTCTAATTTTGAGATGACAGGAATACTGTTGGGGCAGGAGCTCCGCAAGCGTAAGACTCCGCAGGAAAAAATTGCCATTATCCGGCAGACCATGGAGCCGGGGATGACCGTCTCCCATGTTGCTCGTTTGCATGGCATTCAGCCCAGCCTGCTATTTAAGTGGAAAAAACAGTATCTGGAAGGCAGCCTGACCGCCGTTGCTGCCGGAGAAGATGTCGTTCCGGCATCAGAGCTGTCCGCCGCAAACAAGCAGATCCGTGAGCTTCAGCGCCTTCTGGGTAAGAAGACGATGGAAGTAGAGATCCTGAAAGAAGCCGTGGAGTACGGCCAGACCCGAAAATGGATAGCGCATGCGCCCTTGTTGCCAAAGGACAAGGAATAGCCCAGGTCAGCAGCATTATGGGCGTGTCGCGTGCGCAGTTATCAATGCGGGTTCACCGTTCTGCCGACTGGCAGGACGGGCGCACTCTCCGGCGAGACGAGGAAGCAGACGCTGAGGTCCTGTCGCGCATCCTCGGTATCATCAGCGATATGCCCAGTTATGGTTATCGCCGGGTATGGGGGATCATGCGAAAACAGCTTCGCGATGAAGGTCTGCCACCGGTGAATGCCAAACGGGTTTACCGCGTGATGAGTGAGCATAATCTGTTGTTGCCGCATGACAAACCACAGCGGCCGCAGCGCGAGCATAACGGTAAAATCGCGGTAGCGGAGAGCAACCAGCGCTGGTGCTCAGACGGCTTCGAGTTCGGATGCGACGACGGCGAAAAACTGCGCGTGACGTTCGCACTGGACTGCTGCGACAGAGAGGCCATAGACTGGGCTGCAAGCACCGGCGGCTATGACAGCATGACTGTGCAGGACGTGATGCTGGGAGCCGTGGAGAAGCGCTTCGGAGCGATGCTCCCGGAAAAGCCGGTGCAGTGGCTGACAGACAACGGTTCGGCGTATACGGCGCATGACACGCGCAAGTTCGCCACAGAGTTGAATCTGGAAGCTTGCACGACTGCAGTAAGCAGCCCACAGAGTAACGGCATGGCCGAGCGGTTCGTGAAGACGATGAAGGAAGACTACATCGCGTTCATGCCGAAACCGAATGTACGAACGGCGCTGCAGAACCTTGCTGAGGCGTTCAATCATTACAATGAAAACCATCCGCACAGCGCACTGGGATATCACTCCCCGAGAGAATACCGGCGCCTGCGGGCATCGTTAACTTAAGATACAAAAGCTGTCTGGAGATGGCGGGTCAAGATCAATGATTTATGACATGTAAACATTCCTGTTTTCTTTAGATACACCTCCATCCGAATTCTGACATTATAATTTCAAATGCTTATTGCTCAGTCAATTGATAAACATTACTAATGCTGAAGGATTTAATTTTTTTGATGCTCATCATTTTGAACTAAAATAAGGATAAGAACATCCTTAATATGTGATCTTGTTCAAAGTTGATTTTTGTTTTTTCCTGTACGCAAACCTGTAATTAAGATTTTATTACGTATTCGCTTAATCATTAAAGGGGTTTGAGGGCCAATGGAACGAAAACGTACGCTAAGAAGATAATTCATTGTTTAAATTGAAATTTAATTCTCTCAGTTCTCCCTTCAAAATATCCTCCGGTAGCGTGAACGTATAATGCCCCAGCATATTGATATGCCCGTGCATCAGTGGGGATATCGCCCGGTCATCACCGTTTCACCATCCAGTAACAGCAGCGGAAGCCCTTCAGCTCCAGAAGCTTCAAAGAAAGCTTTCGCTTGCTCATTCTGAACGAAGCTCATAGGCTAGCTGCGCTAGGTTGTAACGTTCGATCTGGACCCCACGCCCTTTCAGCCATTGAACATCAGCAGAAAAATCGACCAGAACCTGATCGACATCTGAGCCACAAACGCCGGTACTGCAGCACATCGCCGGATCAAACACCATTAACGTTTTCATCTTTAACACCTCACATTCGTAAAAACATATATGTACAGACAAATTTTTTAGATACAAACAGCTTTACCGCTGCCAGAGCAGCTGGCTGATGCCAGCTTACGGGCGATGGCCTGTACGTCGTCCTGTTGGCTTAACCAGGCCTGCTCAATAACCTGAGCGGCCCAGGAAGGAATATGCGGGGATAAGCGGTAGTGAACCCATTTCCCCTGCTTGCGATCCAGCAATAGGCCACTTTCCCTAAGCATCGCCAGATGGCGGGAGATCTTAGGCTGAGACTGTTCCAACGCCGTACAGAGATCGCACACGCACAGCTCTCCCATCTCTCTGAGCAGCAACACGATCCCTAGACGGGTTTCATCGGACAGATTCTTGAAGAGTTGTAGGGATGTGATTTCTGGCATTATGTGCTCCTGTTATGAATGAATATTGTCTCTCTTTCGAAATAATAAGTCAAAATCACATGCGTTTTTTCATATGTAATACTAGGCCTCACTATGCGGTTTTACAATGCCCTGGCGTGGTGTCGTTGCGTTAGCGGAGTAGGTAACAAAAAGTCATTTGAGGCTGAAACATTGTTTAATGCGGGCTTTCATTTCACTACGAAAAATAAATAATATCTCTTATAACAATGAGTTATTTCCTTAACGTACGTTTTCGTTCCATTGGCCCTCAGACCCCGATTACTATGAACTGGCTTAGATTTGGCAAGGCCTGTGTAGTCCGATTCCTCCCAGGGTTATTAAAGCCCGCAGCATAGCGATTGACGCACAGACTGAGCCGTTCATCTGAAGCCCGAACAGTTGTCCGAACTTCAAATCGTATTTGCAAGGAGGGGGATAGATGAGCGTGTCACACCAACGTTGTGCAGGCATATTTGTTTCAAAAGGTACCAGGGATTCCGGTACGATGCGCGGTCGCCGAACAGTATTCGGAGGGCGAGCTTCAGTCCGTACAGCTCTCTATATGTCAGCCCTGGTTGGGACAAGGCACAACCCGGTAAATAAAGAGTTCTATACACGCCTAGTTGCCGCAGGACAACTTAAAAAAGTTGCACTGACGCCCTGCATCAGAAAATTGCTGACCATCCTGAACGCAATGCTGAAAAAGAATGAAGCATAGGATCCAATGTATCACCAGCATGCTTCGTCGCCGCGCTCGAAAGACAGTTGCTATGCTCAAACTATAGGGCAGGATCGTCTACCGGTATTGTTACCCATATAAATATCTGCATCGGCAAACTATTAATGAATTAGCTTCTAAACGTACGTTTTTGTTCCATTGTCCCTCAACCCCCTATACTTACCACTTGAGGCCCAGTTTTAATTGCGAGAAACTTTAGACTCGCCAAAATTAGGCGGTCTAAAGTTAATTCAACAATAGCTTATACAATATTAATTGTAAGGGAAACAATTGTACTTTCTGAAATGCCTAACACCTTTGGCCTTACGGGTCCATTTTCGCTTGAAGCATCACGAAACTGAATGAAAAGTTCATAAGAGCCGATTGCAATTGATTTTGATATTTCGCAATTCACTTTGTTAGGATAGGCTGATACCGTAGTAGCTGCGGCTTTTGAACTACCCAACTCTGTTATTGTACCATTATCATCCTTTATGCATACAACAGCAGTCCCTATCATTGCTGTAGCATCATGATTCTCACCAGTCCAGAGTAATGGGAATTTTATCTCAAATGTTTCATCATGAACAAATTTATCTGAATTTAAAACCAGGTCCGAAGTAATAACGACATAATCGTAATTGTTTCTGTAATGGAGCTTAATAACTTCAGGGTTTTTTACAGAAACATCTTCTGGGGTCAATAAGAGATATTGTTCGTCATTCTCAACTAAAACCTGAATTACGACATCCCTTTCACTTTCTGTTTCATCATTGCTTAATTCTGGAAGTATTATGCTTCCGGATAGTTCTCCAATTCTGAAATCAGAATTGTATAGAAGATATGCACTGCTCAAAGCAAGTATATTATTTTTCTCATCTACAATACGAACCACGCAATGTGCAATATGTGGCACTGGAATGTCATTGGATAAAATGACCGTCATGTTATAATTATACATTCCACCTGCAAAATACATAATGGACTTATCAAGATTACTTCGCAGAACATAATCCTCTGAGTACTCCACGTATCTGTTTTTTACATATATGCACCATGAGTTATAACCTTGAGCTGAAGCTATTTGCTTAGCTGACTGAGTATTGACCTCATCACTTTCAGTAATAACAAAAATTAGCTTATGCATATTTTGCGGTTTGACATCAGAAAATGATACCGGAATTACAATAGAATTAATCGAATCTGAATTCAAATGAACGTCAGAACTTCCGATACAATCATAACTGTTCGTACTTTCATCTACAAGCAACACCTTAAGGATAGCGCTAAGTGCAATTTTACTGGTAATGCCAACTTCAATATCAATTGAATCATTTTCAATTACTTCAGAAGGTACATTTGTATATTGTATGATTAAATCATCACTAAAAGAACGTTCAATATTAGCAGCAATGAGAACTACATTTTCATTTGCATAAGAAACAGGAGCCCATTTTAAGTCACTACTTTGGAATTCAATTACAATGCATCTTTCTCCAAAAGTTGCATTATCAGGAACGTGACAGTCAATAATAAACTCTTTAGTTTCCAAATTATTAACTTTAACATTGATTTCAGGTGTTAATATATTTCTTCTAACATTATTTTTGTCGTATAAACATAACCTTATACTGCCGCACACTTCATCCTCTTGTGTATTTTTTAAAGAGAATTTCAATTGACAGGCATCTAGGGGGTTTAATGTTATAGTATCATTGTACTTACCCACCAGTTCGACTTTATTTTTGTAGTCAGGCCGGATGTTTAAATAAGCCTGAACAGGGCTACATCCATCTTTGCTATCATCTAATTTATGCCAAACCTGGGACCCACCCCATCCCCAGTTAAAAGAAAAGTAACCATCCTCCCGGAATCCGTCACAAACCACAGCGTGCCCGGGAATGGAAACTTGCACAGGACGACCAGCCTTAAGTTCACTTTTAACTAGTTCCTGTAACTCAGCGAAGGAAAAATAACTCTCCTTCCACTTCCTTAGGTCTACATGCCCTATATGTCTGTTGTAACTAAAGTTGCTAACAAATGCTTCAAATAACTTTTCAGTATTTCCGGCCGCACCAGATGTTTGCGCTGTAATATTCTGATGATACAAAAGATTAGAGACAGCATCAATTGAGCGCTGTTCACTAGTTGACGTTATTTTGTCTCTCATCCCCTCCCAGTCATATTCAAACCCATCTATGTTTAGAGTTATACTCTGATCTTCAATTACCCCTTGTGCTTTCTCTGGATGTTTGTGGAAAGCCATAATTTGCCCACCGGCAACACCAACGCAACCAACAGGTGATGTCATAGTGTGACCAGGCAGCAAAGTTAATTGATAGTTATATGGATATTGTTGTGCCCACCGGGTTGTTGTAAGTGGATCAACATTTTGAACTGGATTATCACGATTCTTCATAATATTTACTCCATTTATTTTTTATAAATATATCTCTAGGAGAGAAATTCGGAGTAGACATTACACCTTTAACCTTAAATATTCAAAAAATAATTACAAAAAAGCATAACTGTTTAACAAGTGATAATTATTAAGTTTGCACTCGGTTTTTTATTGATAAACGCCATTGCCGCGAGATAAACTATCGAATAATAACTCCTCTGATTATGTTTGATTTCAATCAATGAATATTTTTACATTTTAATATGCCCCACAGGCCTGGCTATAATTTTAGCTATGGAAATGCTAGACATCTTCTTCAATGACTGGGCTGACCTCATCCCGCTAGACGATCCTATAACCTGCTCCCCGTTGATTATGTAGTGGTCAACTAAAACTGGCCACCACTTTAGAGTTTTTCAAGTATCGGTTTTTCGATTCGTTTGGGGGTAATCCACCGTTATAGTCATGCGGCCTTAGCGAGCTGTAATACCCGACGATATAGTCTGTGATCGCATGAGCAGCTTCGCTAAAGTTTATATAAGGGGTCTGACGCTCAGTGGAACGAAAACTCACGTTAATGTAATAAACGGTTCTAAAAGCTGAGCGTACACACTATTTATCTTTCCTTACCAAAGCCACCTGCTATGCGGGTAGCTTTATGCTGTGGATATAAATTAACTAAAATAGTGTAACGAATGACTATCGTTAACCATATGTGCATTCATATAATCTATATCAGTGGCATTGAATTTCTCATCAGTATACTGCTTTAGTTCAGCGGACATAGAATCTATATCTACTGAAAGTGCGGAGTGAATAGTTGAAACAGTAACATTATCGTTATCAATATACAAAAAATCATATTGTTGATTTATTCCATCCTGTATGTCTTGCAATTTTTTTCTTGCTTATATGCAACCTCTTTATTTTCATCATGAACAGTTGTTAGGGTGATATTCATTTTTGCTTCGAACTGGTCATCAAAAATACATCTAATATTTTTAATAAACTCATCCAACTCCGCCTCTGGTTGTAGATGAGCTAGCAAACCACTTTTACCTCCATTAACGGATTGATAAGTAATGGCTAAACCAATGCATGGCCCACACCCACCGGTCTCCATTTTTTTATTGTTTCCTCTCAGGTAGACTGCTTGCCCCATACCACATAATCCTCTTGAGAGATTATTTGGTTTGCCAGATGTACATAATGATACTGAATCATTACTGAAACCATCCAATGGGCCGTTATAAAGATTAATCTGGTTAGAGTCCGTAGATAAATTAATTGTAGAATATGCGGTAGTGGCTGATGATACAGTGTTATTAACGTACATTGTTTATCCTTTTAAAAATTTAATTTTTCTTTACGTCGACTTCTCTTTGTTAATTACCCGTATTTTTTATGTTGTCAATGATTTTATATACTGTAGAGCGTGCTATCTTCATTTCCCGTGCAATATCTGTTGCCCCTATTCCCTGGGAACGCATGATTTCTACTTGGGAGCGGTCGATGGTACGCCTGCGTCCAAATTTGATGCCTCTCAGCTTTGCTTCCTGCCGACCCTCATTCGTGCGCTCAAGTATCCTCTGTCGTTCGGCCTGCGCCACAGCAGACAGAATAGTGACCACCATTTTACCCATTTCGCCATCGGTGCTGATCCCGTCATCAATGAATCGGATGGCAACGCCCTGGGCGTCAAATTCCTTTATCAGCTGGATCATATCGGCAGTGTCGCGGCCAAGCCGGTCAAGTTTCTTCACCAGAATGACGTCGCCTTCCTCCACCTTCATACGCAGCAGATCCAGTCCTTCCCGATCGGTTGAACTACCGGATGCCTTGTCGGAAAAGATGCGGTTAGCTTTTACTCCTGCATCTTTGAGCGCTCTGATCTGAATATCGAGAGACTGCTGACTGGTTGATACCCGTGCGTAACCAAAAAGTCGCATAAAAATGTATCCTAAATCAAATATCGGACAACTTGTGTCTGTTATAACAAAAAATCGATTTAATAGACACAAAAATGGAACTGTTTTCATGTGTCTGATAATTTATAATATTTCGGACGGTTGCAAAGTTGTTAACATATAACCGCCAGGCAGGGAGGCCGATATGCCCGTCGATTTTCTGACCACTGAGCAGACTGAAAGTTATGGCCGGTTCACCGGTGAACCAGATGAGCTTCAGCTGGCCCGCTATTTTCATCTTGATGAGGCAGACAAGGAATTTATCGGAAAAAGCAGAGGCGATCACAACCGTCTGGGAATTGCCCTGCAAATAGGGTGCGTGCGTTTTCTGGGTACCTTTCTCACCGATATGAATCATATTCCTTCCGGCGTCCGGCATTTTATCGCCAGACAGCTCGCCATCCACGATATCACCGTGCTGGCAGAGTATGGTCAGAGAGAAAATACCCGTCGTGAGCATGCCGCGCTGATACGTCGGCATTATGATTATCGCGAATTTGCCAGGCCCTGGACTTTTCGTCTTACCCGTCTTTTATATACCAGGAGCTGGATAAGCAACGAACGTCCGGGGCTGCTTTTCGACCTGGCAACAGGATGGCTGATGCAGCACCGAATTATTCTACCCGGTGCTACCACGTTGACCCGGCTGATTTCAGAGGTAAGGGAAAAGGCAACGCTGCGTCTGTGGAGCAGGCTGGCAATGATACCGTCTGCCGTACAGCGTTCACAACTGGAGACGCTGTTGGGCCCCGCAGATTCCGGCCGCCTGTCTTTGCTGGAATCACTGAAGAAAGGCCCGGTGACCATCACTGGCCCGGCGTTTAATGAGGCAATTGATCGCTGGAAAACGCTGAGCGATTTTGGCCTTCATACTGATAACCTGAGTGCGATCCCGGCTGTACGTCTGAAAAATCTCGCTCGTTATGCGGGAATGACTTCGGTGTTCAATATCGCCAGGATGGCTCCGCAGAAAAGGGCAGCGATACTGGTTGCCTTTGTCCTTGCATGGGAGACGCTGGCGCTGGATGATGCACTGGACGTTCTGGATGCCATGCTGGCTGTCATCATCCGTGACGCCAGAAAGATTGGGCAGAAAAAACGGCTCCGATCTCTGAAGGATCTGGATAAATCAGCACTGGCGCTCGCCAGCGCGTGTTCGTACCTGCTGAAAGAGGAAACGCCGGACGAATCAATCCGGACCGAAGTATTCAGCCACATCCCGAGGCAAAAACTGGCCGACATCATCGCGCTTGTCCGTGAAATTGCCCGGCCCTCAGACGATAACTTTCATGATGAAATGGTGGAGCAGTACGGGCGGGTTCGTCGTTTCCTGCCACGTCTGCTGAATACCGTTAAATTTTCAGCAGCTCCCGCCGGGAGCGACACTCTGAATGCCTGCAATTATCTCAGCCGCGAATTCAGCTCACGGCGGCAGTATTTTGATGATGCACCAACGGAAATCATCAGCCGGCCATGGAAACGACTGGTGGTTAATAAGGAAAAACATATCACCCGAAGGGGATACACGCTGTGCTTTCTCAGTAAACTGCAGGACAGCCTGAGACGGCGGGATGTCTACGTTACCGGTAGTAACCGGTGGGGCGATCCCCGCGAAAAATTACTACAGGGCGCAGACTGGCAGGCAAACCGGATTAAAGTTTATCGTTCCCTGGGGCACCCGACGAATCCACAGGACGCAATAAAATCGCTGGGTCTTCAACTGGACACCCGTTACAGGCAGGTAGCTGCACGCCTTGGCGAAAATGAGGCGGTTGAACTGGATATTTCCGGCCCAAAGCCCAGGCTGACAATTTCTCCCCTCGCCAGTCTTGACGAGCCGGACAGTCTGAAACGACTGAGCAAACAGGTCAGTGATCTTCTCCCGACTGTAGATTTGACAGAGCTGTTGCTCGAAATCAATGCCCATACCGGATTTACTGATGAATTTTTCCACGCCAGCGAAGCCAGTGCCAGAGTTGACGATCTGCCCGTAAGCATCAGCGCCGTGCTGATGGCTGAGGCCTGCAATATCGGTCTGGAACCCCTGATACGGTCAAATGTTCCAGCCCTGACCCGACACCGGCTGAACTGGACAAAAGCAAACTACCTGCGGGCTGAAACTATCACAAGTGCGAATGCCAGGCTGGTTGATTTTCAGGCAACGCTGCCACTGGCACAGGTCTGGGGTGGTGGCGAAGTAGCCTCTGCAGACGGAATGCGCTTTGTTACGCCGGTCAGAACAATCAATGCCGGGCCGAACCGCAAATACTTTGGCAATAACAGGGGGATCACCTGGTACAATTTTATGTCCGATCAGTATTCCGGCTTTCATGGCATTGTTATACCGGGGACTCTTAGAGACTCAATCTTTGTGCTGGAAGGCCTTCTGGAACAGGAAACCGGGCTAAATCCCACCGAAATTATGACCGATACCGCCGGGGCCAGCGATCTTGTCTTTGGTCTTTTCTGGCTGCTGGGATACCAGTTTTCTCCGCGCCTGGCTGATGCCGGTGCTTCGGTTTTCTGGCGCATAGACAATGACGCCGATTATGGGGTGCTGAATGATATTGCCAGAGGACAGTCAGATCCCCAAAAAATAGTCCTTCAGTGGGACGAAATGATCCGGGCTGCAGGCTCCCTGAAGCTGGGCAAGGTACAGGCTTCGGTGCTGGTTCGCTCGTTACTGAAGAGTGAACGCCCTTCCGGACTGACTCAGGCAATCATTGAAGTGGGGCGCATCAACAAAACGCTGTATCTGCTTAATTATATTGATGATGAAGATTACCGTCGGCGCATTCTGACCCAACTAAACCGGGGAGAAAGCCGCCATGCCGTGGCCAGAGCTATCTGTCACGGTCAGAAAGGTGAGATAAGAAAGCGATATACCGACGGTCAGGAAGATCAACTGGGTGCACTGGGGCTGGTCACTAACGCCGTCGTGTTATGGAACACTATTTATATGCAGGCAGCGCTGGATCATCTCCGGTCACAGGGGGAAACCCTGAATGATGAAGATATTGCACGACTCTCACCGCTTTGCCACGGACATATCAATATGCTCGGCCACTATTCCTTCACCCTGGCGGAACTGGTGACGAAAGGGCATCTGCGGCCATTAAAAGAAGCGTCGGAGGAGGAAAACATTGCTTAACGTGAGTTTTCGTTCCACTGAGCGTCAGCCCCCATATTGTGGAGATACCGGCTCAGACAGAGTCTGAGCCGGCGCGGAAACTGTTGGGATAACAGTCTAATGGAGCGCTTCTTTAGGAGTCTAAAGAATGAATTGGTGCCGGTGATGGGCTACTTAAGCTTCAGCGATGCAGTTCACGCAATAACGGACTATATCGTTGGATATTACAGCGCACTAATACCGCACGAATTTAATGGTGTGAATCGGAATATCGATAGTGGAAAACTCTAGCACGGTGGCCAGTTTTTGTCGACCACTCCACAGAACGATCTGTTTTGTCTTAGACACGGATCAGGCCTATGTGTTCCGGGATCTGATCGAAGCATCCCCGTATATACTCAAAATGGATTGCAGGTTCACTTTTGAGACCGTCATCCAGACGGATTTCTGCCCCTACCCTTTGATAAAAATCAAGATTATCTACATTTTAACATCTTAATTATTTTGTTTTCTGTGATTTTTGCTAGCATAAAAAACCACTTAAAAAGTCAAGGAACAAAGATGCAAAAATATAACACAGCTAAAGTCGACCATATAGGGAAAGATGAACGTACTGTAAATTTGTACACTTATAGCTCGGTTAGTGACCTAACGTCAGTAGGTGAGGAAATATATGATTACCTTATTGTTACTTGTAATGATAACTGGCTAGAAAACCCAATACTAAAATATTTATTTGAAAATGGAACTGATGTGGGGGGATTATTGAATAATCCCGCTGGAGATTTTAGGCCAAGCTTACCATGTATTATTACAGAAGACCTCAATGTACCCTGCTGTTATAGTTTCCGTCGACTAGTTGTTCTTTTTACATCTGCGAATTCAAAATCAACACCAGAACTCTTGTGGTCGGCCTATCAAAGTCTAAGTTTGTTTGTTGGGAAAGATAAAAAAAACAAAGCAATCTATTGTATAGATTCTACATTGCCTGTTGAGTATCAATTACATTCGTTAAGAATGGCTTTTTATTCCTCAATGTCTCTTTCTGCCAAAGATAGTTGGGATAATGTTAATATCGCAGGTTGTTATGAAACCATTGATATTTTGAGTGCTAATTTTGAGACGCATGTGAAACATTACGATGACGTATGGACAATGACTCCAGAAACTCAAGATGCATTAGCTCATATGCAAAAAAAAACTTTGGGTATAACTCAGGTATCTTCGACCGGTCTCACCGATAGACAACATAAAGGTATTAATTTCTATACTTCATTCGGTTACGGCCCCATGAATTCTGCATTGAGAAAGGGGGACATATTCACTGAGGAATTCATACGGATTCAGTCTGCTATAGAGGCATGCTCAACAGCACTCCACTTCCTTGGGAATGAAGTTAATGTTACAACTTATCGTAGGATGAATCCATTTGAAGGAGCTGAACAAATATATGCTGTTGGCAATGATGTCCTTGAAGCTGGTTATACAAGCACTTCAAGAAAGGATATTCCTTATTTTGGTTCTTGGGGGCTTATATTTGATGGGCTATTAGGTAAAGATATATCTCCATACGCTATTTTTCCACAAGAGGAAGAAATTCTTTTTGATAAAAGTTTTAATCATCTGGTTTTCTCTGTTGACGATGGAAATGAGGATGATACTATGAGAATTACAAGTAAAGAAAGAATTCTTAATAATTATGAACTTAAGTCATATATGGTGTAACTCATGTCTTTTTTAAAAGATCAAGTCTGTTTGCTAAAAAGCTCAATTCCACAACGGCAGAAGGAAATTGAAAAGTTTCTTATAATATTCTATCATTCCGAGGTGTTAATTAAATTTGACTGGATGGGGGAAATTTCAAAAGGATCTCTGGATTTAAATGAATTTGATAAATGCAATAATGAAATACAATTACGTAAAATACTTACAGCTCATATCAGACTTGATAGGTTTAATGAGGGGCATTTGCTTCATGTGTGTAGAAACGGCGAAATGTACAAAATTATATCAAAGCTTGAATCATTGATTTAAGCTGACACAACACTAGGAATAATTGCGTGTAGCAGGGCTTCGGCTTCTTCAACCTGGCGGAGCAGCTTTTCATAGCGGGTTCCGAACAGTATCCGCCGCAGTTTTTCTATCTGTGCCCGCAGATGCTCTATTTCACGCTCTTCGTTCTCTATTTTCTCTTCGGCGCGGGCCTGCGCCGAACGCAGGAACGACTCAGTCTCTGCAACGAGGCTAAGCTGGCTTTCTTTCTGGCGAAGCGCGTTTTCCAGCGTAGCGAAACGGGCGAGATAGTCCTGACTCATGACCATATTTATAATGTGGTCATGACCTTTTTACAACATCGTCAGTGAGTTAAGGCGTGCAGTTTTAGGTTGCCGCCAGTCCAGCTTATCGAGGAGCATAGCGAGCTGTGAGCGGGTGATGGCGATTTTGCCGTCGCGTACAGCAGGCCAGATGAACTTGCCTTCTTCCAGACGTTTGGTAAACAGGCACAGTCCATCAGCATCAGCCCAGAGGATTTTTACGGTATCTCCCTTGCGGCCACGGAAGATAAACAGATGGCCGGAGATAGGATCCTCATCAAGAGCGTGCTGTACCAGCTCGCCCAGGCCATTGAACGATTTACACATATCGGCGACCCCGGCAACCAGCCAGATACGGGTACCTGATGGAAGGTTAATCATCCTGGAGCTCTCCCGGTCAGCTCACGGAGCAGCACGGCCAGCAACTCTGGTGACGGGTTCTCAAGCGCCATTTTGCCGTGACGGAACTCAACACAACAGGAGACGGCATTCAGCGCTGAGAACTGACCCGGAGCCGTGTTCGTCTCACCTGTTGGCGCTGGGTCAGGTATCACCTCGACAGGCAGCATCATTGGAGATGGTGAAGATTCGACTGTTGCCGGAAGGCGACGTGATATGCGGCCTTCATCCTGCCAGAGCCTCAGCCATTTAAAGATGACGTTATCGTTAATGCCGTTTTCGCGGGCAATCTGAGCAACGCAGGCACCGGGGCGGGAAGCCAGTTCGACCATACGTAGCTTGAAGTCATTCGAATAATTTTTACGAGGTTCTTTTCGCTAGGATTGGGTTGCCATACTTAGATGTCCGTCTGTAACAGTTGGACGTCTAAGTTACCAGCACTGGCTTAATGGCTACATACGGCGCTGGCTTTACGCTTACAACTGATCCTCCGTCGATGCCCTCAAATAAGCGTTGATTAACATTTTTTCACCATATTATCGCATTTAAGTTATTGCATTTAATCTATCGCAGCTTCCGTGGGCGAAGGCATGATTCTGTCCGAGAGCCGGATGCGTTAGAAGCGCACGTCCGGTTCGATGAGCGGGGTTTGGAAACGGGATTTATAGTCAGGACAATAAGGCGCCGTCAATCGAAAGAGGCGGCAACAGATATGCCTGACCTAACAAAATTACCGCGCCACATCTCGACTCTACCCGTTTCCCAAACAGAGCCCCAATCATACGAAAACACACAACAAGTACATTTTTTGAATAGACTTAGTCGCTGGCCTCCCTTGTCTAGCTGTGTAGTAGCTAAATTGAGATGTCCGTCTCTGGGCTGCGGATGTATTCTTGGACTGATTAACTGTAGTGGCTCGCAATCGAAATCCCTCCGACTCGCAATCAGCGCAGATTTCGGCTCACATTAACTGCAAATGAAAAACGCCACCGGCTCACATTAAGTGATAATGGGCTCGCATTTATCCAGCCCGGCTCGCAATCCATTTCGATGGACTCACATTAACTGCAAATGAAATTTAACTGCCAGCGTCTTTCTCCAATCCCACCCTTATAGCGCCTGTCCAGGCGAAATTATCCTGATTGCTGTATGATTTTCTTTGCAGCCTGAACGACTGTACAACATAAACAGGAGAATATCATGAGCACATCGCTGTTCAGCAAAACCCCGACGGTCACGGTTCTCGATAACCGCGGCCTGAGCGTGCGCGATATCGCATACCACCGCCATCCCGACTCCCCGGACGTGACCAGTGAACGCATCACCCGGCATCAGTACGATGCCCGCGGCTTTCTGACGCAGAGCGCTGACCCGCGCCTGCACGACGCCGGGTTGGCGAACCTCACGTATCTTACGGACCTGGCCGGCAACGTCCTGCGTTCACAGGGCGTGGATAACGGCATCACTGTGGCGCTGAACGATGCCGCAGGCCGGCCCTTTATCGCGGTCAGCAATATCAGCACGGCCGGTGATGGCAGGGAGGACAGAAGTCAGGCGGTAACCCGCACCTGGCAGTATGAGGAAGCAGAACTGCCGGGACGTCCGTTGAGCGTGACCGAACAGCCCCCCGGCGAAGCCGCCCGCATCACTGAGCGCTTCGTTTATGCGGATGACTCTGCTGAGGAGAAGGCGCTGAACCTGGCCGGTGCGTGTGTCAGCCACTACGACACGGCGGGTCTGACACAGACGGACAGCGTGGCACTTACCGGCGTGCCGCTCTCCGTCACCCGCCGCCTGCTGAAGGACGCGGACAATCCTGACGTCATGGCCGACTGGCAGGGAGAGGATGCCTCCGTCTGGAACGACCTGCTGGACGGTGAGGCGTATGCTACCCTGACCACGGCCGATGCCACCGGCGCGGTACTGACTACCACCGATGCAAAAGGTAACCTGCAGCGGGTGGCCTACGACGTGGCTGGCCTGCTGTCGGGCAGCTGGCTGACGCTGAAGGGTGGAAAAGAGCAGACCATCGTCGCCTCCCTGACGTACTCGGCAGCGGGCCAGAAGCTGCGCGAGGAGCACGGCAACGGCGTGGTGACCACGTACACGTATGAAGTTGAGACGCAGCGGCTGACCGGGATTAAAACGGAACGTCCGGCAGGACACGCCTCAGGTGCGAAGGTATTGCAGGACCTGCGCTATGAGTATGACCCGGTGGGCAACGTGCTGAACATCAGCAACGACGCTGAAGAGACCCGCTTCTGGCGCAACCAGAAAGTGGTGCCGGAAAATACGTACGCCTATGACAGTCTGTACCAACTGGTCAGCGCCACCGGCCGCGAGATTGCAGGGGCCGGTCAGCAGGGCAGCAGCTTACCCTCCGCCACCGTTCCCCTCCCCACCGACAGCTCTGCGTTTACAAACTATATCCGTAGCTATACCTATGATGAAGGCGGCAATCTGACGCAAATCCGTCACAGTGCCCCCGCGACAAACAACAGTTACACCACAAACATCACCATAAGCGACCGCAGCAACCGGGGCGTGCTGAGCACGCTGACGGAAAATCCCTCCGACGTGGACGCGCTGTTCACGGCGGGTGGCCAGCAGAGTCAACTGCAGCCGGGACAGAGTCTTGTCTGGACGCCGCGCCGCGAGCTGCTGAAGGTGACGCCGGTGGTGCGTGACGGCGGTACGGATGACCGGGAGAGTTACCGCTACGACGCGGGCAGCCAGCGGCTTCTGAAGGTCAGCGAGCAGAAAACGGGCAACAGCACGCAGACGCAGCGTGCGCTGTACCTGACGGGGCTGGAGCTCCGAACCATGGCCAGCGGTAACACAGAAACGGAAAGCCTACAGGTGATTACCGCGGGCGGGGCGGGCCGGGCGCAGGTGCGGGTGCTGCACTGGGCATCAGGCAAGCCGCCAGAAATCACAGGCGACCAGATAAGATACAGCTACGATAACCTGACGGGCGGCATCGGACTGGAGCTGGACGGGGACGGCAATATCATCAGCATGGAGGAATACTATCCGTATGGTGGCACTGCGGTGTGGACTACCCGCAGCGCAGTGGAGGCGAACTACAAGACAGTTCGGTATTCAGGCAAGGAGCGGGACGCGACGGGGCTGTACTACTACGGGTACCGGTACTACCAGCCGTGGGCGGGCCGGTGGCTCTCCTCAGACCCGGCGGGCACGGTGGACGGGCTGAATTTGTTCAGGATGGTTAGAAATAATCCAGTGGTATGGAAAGACAACGATGGAAGGAGCCCTGTCAATACTATGATTCCGCCGCCTCCACCAATGATGGGAGGAAACCCACCGCCGCCTCCACCAATGATGGGAGGAAACCCACCACCGCCTCCACCAATGATGGGAGGAAACCCACCACCGCCTCCTTTGTTGCCGGGACAGGAAAATGTAGCAAAGAAAAAATGGGTTATTAAGGAAGATCCTGCTTTATATAAACAACAGGGGGGGGAATATCCATACTATTCTTCATTCACAATAGCCTTACAGAAGCTGAATATCAGTCATTATGATTCAATTACTGATGTGGACAACTTTATATCTACGTGGTCCGAAATTGGCAAAAATATGAAGCCAGCAGCAAGAGATATTAGCCACGACAAGTTTACAGAGGTTCAAAAAACTCTGGGGAAAATTGATGCTGAATGGGCTGGGTATCATTCAGCTGATGTGAACGAAACCTTCCGTGGAGACACACCAGTAATATCTAATAGTTATTCTTGGCTTGCTGAATTCATAAAGGAATCAGAAGGGGGAAATACTGTACAGAAGTCAATGAATTTAGAAGTAAAATCTCCCCTTATAATGTCTACAGCAAAGGACCCTAAAATGGGCTATGTGTCAGGTAAAACAATTATGTGGCACTTTGACCTTGAGCCAGGACACGCTGGCGTTTCCGAGGGATTATATGCCTCCGAGGGTGAAGTAACGTTTCCATTATACAACAGGATGAAGATAACATCTCTACAATACCTTCCTGAAGGAAGGTCTTATATGGACAACCCAGAGCGATATGGGACGTCTCACCGATATATAATAAAAGCCAGAATGTTACCCCGATCATAACAGCAGGAGAGTGATATTGAGCTTACCAGGGCGGTTTTTCCGCCCCAGGGAGTTTCGTTTTTAGTAAGATAAAGTCCTCTACTCCAAGGTGGTAGGAGCTGCCGTCCAATTAGAGTATACCCAAAGAAGGCAATCCAGTGAGACAGTTTTCCTGTCTCATTTGGGTTGTTTTTATTCCATCCCGGTGGTACGTTTTGCTCATCCAGAGTTAAACGAGACAGATCTCATCTTTATGGCAATTTACGGCTATGCCCGCGTTTCAACCAGCGATCAGGATCTTACCCTGCAGACACAAATTCTCCGCGCTGCCGGTTGTGAAATCATTCGTGCAGAAAAAGCCAGCGGAAACAGCCGGACCGGAAGGAGCGAGTTGCAGCTATTACTGGAGTTCCTGCGCCCCGGAGATACGTTGATGGTGACCCGCGTGGATCGCCTGGCCCGCAGCATTAAGGACCTGCAGGATATCGTGTATGCCCTGAATCAGCAGGGCGTAACGCTCAGGGCAACGGAACAGCCCGTAGACACGCGCTCGGCAGCGGGTAAAGCCTTCCTCGATATGCTGGGTGTTTTCGCTGAGTTTGAAACCAACCTGCGACGTGAACGCCAGATGGAAGGTATTGCCGCGGCGAAAGCGCGGGGCGTGTACCGGGGAAGGAAACCTTCCATAGATCCTGCTGAGGTATATCGTCTGTATACCACGGAGAAGATGGGGGCTACGGCCATCGCCCGTCAGCTTGGGATCGGGAGAGCGTCAGTGTACCGGGCGCTGGAAAATTATGAGCAGCCGGCGTAGCGCTATTCCGGCTGATTCTCTGTTGCAACTGCGGCAACGGCTCGATCGCCTGCCGCCAAAAAGCCCTGAACGGGCCACCCAGATTGCCGCTGCCGCTCAGTTGTATGGTATTTCAGTCACGACGGTCTATCGCGCCCTTCGTCTGGTTCTCAGACCACGCACAGCTCACCGCCGCGATCATGGCCAGCCACGGATACTCCCCCCGTCTGAACTGGAACATTACTGTGAACTGATTGCCGCGCTAAAACTGCGAACCACGAATAAATCCGGTCGCCATCTGTCAACCGGGCGGGCAATACAGTTGCTGGAAGAGCACGGTGTGGAGACCGCTCAGGGACTGATAAAAAGTCCCAGGGGCTTGCTGCGTAAGCAGACCGTCAATCGCTGGCTTTCCCGCTGGCGTCTCGACCAGCCCCGCCTGCTACGGGAGCCTCCTGCGGTGAGGTTTCAGGCTGAAAACAGCAATGACTGCTGGCAGTTTGATATGTCACCGTCCGACCTCAAACATATCGAGCGGCCTGACTGGGTTGACCCCACCCGTGGCGAACCCACACTGATGCTGTTCAGCGTGGTGGATGACCGGAGCGGGGTTACTTACCAGGAATATCGGTGTGTGTATGGTGAGGATGCGGAGTCAGCGCTGCGTTTTCTCTTTAACGCCATGGCACCAAAGGCCAGGTCTGATTTTCCTTTCCAGGGCCGCCCGAAAATGCTGTACCTCGATAACGGACCAGTGGCCAAAAGCCATGTCTTCCAGAATGTGATGCAGTCCCTGCAGGTTGACTGGCTGACGCATGCACCGGCAGGTAAGGATGGCAACCGGACGACGGCGCGGTCAAAAGGTAAAGTCGAGCGTCCTTTCAGGACCGTCAAAGAGGCGCATGAAACCCTGTACCATTTCCATAAACCGGAGACAGAGCTGGAGGCCAATGAATGGCTCTGGAACTATCTGAGCCGTTACAACGCGCAGCGTCACCGCAGCGAGAAGCACTCGCGTCTGGAGGACTGGTTGTTACATATCCCCGAGGACGGCGTGAGAGATATGTGCGACTGGGAACAATACTGCCGGTTCGCCCGGGAACCTGAGTCCCGCAAAGTGGGTGTTGATGCGCGGGTAACGATAGACGGCACCGCATGGGAAGTTGAACCGGATATGGCGGGGGAAACGGTCATCCTGCTGTGGGGGCTGTTTGATGAAGAGATGTATGTGGAGTTTTCCGGTGAAACGTGGGGACCTTATTATCCGGTGTCTGGTCCTGTCCCGTTACACCGTTACCGGACGTTCAGGCGCGGTAAAGCTGCGGAGCGGGTCGATCGTATCCATGCACTGGCCCGACAACTGAATATCTCTGTCAGCGCCCTGTCCGGCAGCGATCTTCGCGTAATCAATGATGACACTCAGCGTATTGATGAGCTGCCGCATCAACCTTTTGATACCCGAACATTTGAATACCACTTTCCTGGCGTTATTGCGGCAAAACTGGCTATTGCCGACGATCTGGCCACACCACTGGCCAGAATGTCGGATGAAGACCGGGCGTTTATCGACAATATTCTGACTGAGACGCTAAACCGTAGTGAAGTACTCGCCCGCATCAGAGACTATTTTCGTAACAGACAATCAGGAGAAGACCATGCGGGTTGAAGTGATGGAGCATTATGGGCTGGTTCAGTCAATTGAACAGGCTGGCTATTATGAAACTACCCACCATAAGCAGCTGATTAAGGACATCAAGGGCGCGATACGCGAAGGGCGGCTGATTGCCGTCTGTGGCGTAGTGGGCAGCGGTAAAACAGTCACCCTGCGACGCCTGCAGCAGCAACTGATGGATGAAAACAAAATCATTGTCGCCCGTTCCCTGTCGGTGGACAAACAAAGCGTCCGTCTTGCCACGCTGATTAACGCCCTGTTTTACGACCTGGCGCAGGATAAGCAGGTGCAGATCCCTAAACAGGGTGAACGTCGCGAGCGTGAGCTGCAGGAACTGGTCAAAAAAGGTAAGCGCCCGGTTGCACTGTTTGTTGATGAGGCTCATGACCTGAACGGTCATACACTGACGGGGCTCAAACGGTTGATGGAAGTGGTTGAAGACGGTGGCGGTCGGCTGTCTGTCGTTCTGGCCGGACACCCAAAACTGCGTAATGACCTGCGTCGTCCGACGATGGAGGAGATCGGGTATCGTACTGATATTTTTACGCTGGACGGGATCACCGGCAGCCAGCGCGAATACATCCAGTGGTTGCTGAAGACCAGCACCAGCAAGGGTAAGCAGGAAGATATTCTGACGACCGAAGCAGTTGATCTGCTGGCGATGAAACTGCGAACACCGTTGCAGGTCCAGTTACACCTGACGCTGGCGATGGAAGCAGGATACCAGACAGGTGAAAAACCGATTACCGCCACGCTGGTTGAATCCGTGCTGTCACGTCAACTGGATGACCTGGAACCAACGCTCACGCGGCATGGTTACCGCCTGAAGGACATGGTGGAGCAGTTCGATGCAAAACCTGCTGAAATCAGGGCATTATTTAACAATCAGTTAGACCCTGCCCGCACAGCCGAACTGCGTGACAGAATGCTGGCGGTCGGTTTGCCGATATGACGATGTTGATTTGCAGTTATTGTGAGCCCGGCGGACTGGATTGCGAGTCGGGCAGGATAAATGCGAGTCCATTATCATTTAATGTGAGCCGGGGGTGTTTTTGATTTGCAGTTAATGTGAGCCAAAATTTGCGCTGATTGCGAGTCCGACTGTTTTCGATTGCGAGCCGTTACACTTAACGGGTGATTTCGTTCCGTTGAGCGGAACCCATGACCGCAAGGGATGTGCGGAACTGTCAGGCCGTCCGTTTCTTGATTTGCCTACTTTCGGACAGAGCAACGGGATGGTGTACGTAACTGCTCGGTTTCGGACACAGAAACGCCGTAGCCCCTCCGTTAATACTTTGGTTAAAAAGTAGTCTTAGCGTAGGTTATTTTCCCTTTTCCAAGCGGACCCCTATCCGACCAGTATCTGAAAATTCAGGTTGCGAGATTCACTCAGCCCGGAGCCGGAAAAGAAAAACCCCGCGCAATACTGCGCGGTCGTATCGCTTCGCTCCCATGCCCCTTCGTGCATCTCAAAAATGCCTGTACTTTTGCTTTGTTTATCCTTTATGTATGTATGGTTTTGCCGTGCGCTGTATGATGAAAATTCAATAGTTAGAGGTGGTTATGGATATAGAGACTATGGAGAAAACACTCAATTACTCTTTGAAAGTATTGCGTGAACGTGATTATTCCAGGCTCGAAGACGATGCACAGCAGGCAATACTGTCCCTGTTTATCGATGATGGTGCTAAACCATCAAAATTAGGACGCCAGACACTGGCCATGCACGCCGGTATGCTGGGGCAGATGACCAGCACTTCCCGCCTTGAAATCCTGGCAATGGATTTGCTGACGGCCTGTGATAAAGCGGAAGTTATGGACGCACTCTCAGGTATTACTGAAATACTGAGTACGCCTGAATTTGCCGAAATCACGCAGGCTTAATCAAAACTTCTGCCGGTGAGACGTTAAGGCATTCGGGTTATAATATTGAAATCATTAACTCTGCCGGCAATTCGCTCATGAGAGACATATATAAAACAGGGCATCTTGCCTGGTGTGCACTGATTGCCCTTCATACCGCCCGGGAGGACGGCACTGTCAGTTCTGAATCTCAGGAAAACCTCTTCATTACCCGCTGGTTTGCTCAGGCCAAAAAACAGCGCCGGTTTACACGGGACGTTGCGACCGATATTGACTGGATACTGAACCAGGGCAGAACTCTGGGGGTCAGGGCACGATTAAGACACAAACTTGATTACCTCTGGCGCTCCTGTTCCGGAGAGCTTCGTGAGCAGAATGAATCGCCACAGGTTTAACAGACACCTCAGAGTCATTTAAGATGACTTAAAGAGAGGTGCATATGAGCAGTAAGCGTTATCCTGAAGAGTTTAGAATTGAAGCCGTCAAGCAGGTTGTTGATCGTGGGCATTCTGTTTCCAGTGTCGCAACACGTCTCGATATCACTACCCACAGCCTTTATGCCTGGATAAAGAAATACGGGCCGGACTCTTCCACCAACAAAGAGCAGTCAGATGCTCAGGCCGAGATCCGCCGACTCCAGAAGGAGCTGAAGCGGGTTACTGACGAACGGGACATATTAAAAAAAGCCGCGGCGTACTTCGCAAAGCTGTCCGACTGAGGTACGCCTTTATCCGTGACAACTCCTGTTATTGGCCTGTTCGTCTGCTCTGTCGGGTGCTGAATGTTCATCCGAGTGGGTTTTACACCTGGCTTCAGCAGCCGCATTCACCACGGCATCAGGCGGATCTCAGACTGACAGGACAAATCAAACAGTTCTGGCTGGAGTCCGGTTGCGTTTATGGCTATCGCAAGATCCATCTCGACTTGCGAGATAGCGGGCAACAATGTGGGATTAACCGGGTCTGGCGGCTGATGAAGCGTGCCGGAATAAAAGCTCAGGTCGGGTATCGAAGCCCACGAGCGCGTAAAGATGAAGCCAGTATCGTGACACCCAACAGGCTCCAGCGACAGTTCAACCCGGAAGCACCGGATGAACGTTGGGTAACGGACATAACTTACATCCGAACCCACGAAGGCTGGCTGTATCTGGCCGTAGTTGTTGACCTGTTCTCGCGCAAAGTTATCGGCTGGTCAATGCAACCCCGGATGACAAAAGATATTGTTCTGAATGCGCTTTTGATGGCCGTGTGGCGACGTAATCCCCAAAAACAGGTGCTGGTTCATTCTGATCAAGGTAGTCAGTACACAAGCCATGAGTGGCAGTCGTTCCTGAAATCACACGGTCTGGAGGGCAGTATGAGCCGTCGTGGTAACTGTCACGACAACGCAGTTGCAGAAAGCTTTTTCCAGCTACTGAAGCGTGAACGGATAAAGAAAAAGATCTACGCAACACGGGAAGAAGCACGCAGCGATATTTTTGATTACATCGAAATGTTTTATAACAGTAAGCGTCGGCATGGTTCGAGTGCTCAGATGCCTCCGACGGAATATGAAAATCAATATTATCAACGGCTCGGAAGTGTCTAGATTATCCGTGGCGATTCAGAATGACCTTTTTCGTCTGACCTACGCACTCGAACTGGCGACTCAGCATGACTGGGTGTATCAGGTACTCAATGATACACAGTGGAGCGGACGTCGGCAGGCCAAACTTAATCCGGGCGTTAACAGCATATTCGTACTCAAAAGCGCTCTCGAATCCGGCTTCTGCAATGATGGAAATCAGTTACGCCCTGTACCTGCAAGAATTGGTGGGCAAACAGAAGGGCTGAACGCATTGCTCAGAAGCTGTGGCTGGGAGGCTGTCAGTAACGATAAAGAATGGCACCTTATTGTCAGAAACTTCGGCTGAATTATCGGCATAACCGGAACAGGGATCTGACTCAGATTCGATGCACGTACAGATGTAACTGGCAAACCGGGCATACCTGTTTCTCATTTTCAAATCCAGACCACCGGGTTTTGCAAATCAGACATTCGTAATGCTGGTTTCCGCCACGTTCAAAGCGAACCTATGTTTTAGGTAGACCCGAACTGGACAGCCAAAATGGGTGTAAGGGCAAGTCTCATTTCACTTAGCGTGAGTCCAGAAATTTTGATTGCGAGCCGCTACACCTGATTATTAACTCACGGATGACTTCCATCGAAAGTTAACAAAACGTAGAAGTTTCTACTATAGTGTCATGTGTTTTTTGTCATTCTCCATTCCCGCCCTATATTTAAGGTTAATATCTATTCAGAGGTACTAAAGCTCATGGTGAGAGAAAATGTCAGGCGAAATTCAGTTGCTATCATCGGAATGAGCTGCCAGTTTCCTGGAGCAAGAGATGCTTCCTCATTTTGGGAGCTAATAAAAGCCAATAAACCGGTCATTGGGTTGCCCCCCGAAAACAGGACAGACCTACATAGCCATGCTCGAGCCTTTAATATTCAGGTAAAAGGCGGCTACATTGAAAATTACGAAGACTTCGATGCTGGTCGTTTTCATATCCCAGAGCACGATGCCACAATGATGGATCCTCAACAAAAATTAGTGCTCACAAATGTATGCAACGCTATTGAGGATGCTGGCCTAAATATCAATGATTTAAAAGGTGACAGGACAGGTGTATTTGTCGGAGCAATGGCCAATGACCTGGTGGGGCGGCCCCTAGAAACACCAGACAGTAGATGTATCTTAAAATAAGAGATAGGCTTAAACATATGTCTAATACTGGTTCTAATTTTGAGATGACAGGAATACTGTTGGGGCAGGAGCTCCGCAAGCGTAAGACTCCGCAGGAAAAAATTGCCATTATCCGGCAGACCATGGAGCCGGGGATGACCGTCTCCCATGTTGCTCGTTTGCATGGCATTCAGCCCAGCCTGCTATTTAAGTGGAAAAAACAGTATCTGGAAGGCAGCCTGACCGCCGTTGCTGCCGGAGAAGATGTCGTTCCGGCATCAGAGCTGTCCGCCGCAAACAAGCAGATCCGTGAGCTTCAGCGCCTTCTGGGTAAGAAGACGATGGAAGTAGAGATCCTGAAAGAAGCCGTGGAGTACGGCCAGACCCGAAAATGGATAGCGCATGCGCCCTTGTTGCCAAAGGACAAGGAATAGCCCAGGTCAGCAGCATTATGGGCGTGTCGCGTGCGCAGTTATCAATGCGGGTTCACCGTTCTGCCGACTGGCAGGACGGGCGCACTCTCCGGCGAGACGAGGAAGCAGACGCTGAGGTCCTGTCGCGCATCCTCGGTATCATCAGCGATATGCCCAGTTATGGTTATCGCCGGGTATGGGGGATCATGCGAAAACAGCTTCGCGATGAAGGTCTGCCACCGGTGAATGCCAAACGGGTTTACCGCGTGATGAGTGAGCATAATCTGTTGTTGCCGCATGACAAACCACAGCGGCCGCAGCGCGAGCATAACGGTAAAATCGCGGTAGCGGAGAGCAACCAGCGCTGGTGCTCAGACGGCTTCGAGTTCGGATGCGACGACGGCGAAAAACTGCGCGTGACGTTCGCACTGGACTGCTGCGACAGAGAGGCCATAGACTGGGCTGCAAGCACCGGCGGCTATGACAGCATGACTGTGCAGGACGTGATGCTGGGAGCCGTGGAGAAGCGCTTCGGAGCGATGCTCCCGGAAAAGCCGGTGCAGTGGCTGACAGACAACGGTTCGGCGTATACGGCGCATGACACGCGCAAGTTCGCCACAGAGTTGAATCTGGAAGCTTGCACGACTGCAGTAAGCAGCCCACAGAGTAACGGCATGGCCGAGCGGTTCGTGAAGACGATGAAGGAAGACTACATCGCGTTCATGCCGAAACCGAATGTACGAACGGCGCTGCAGAACCTTGCTGAGGCGTTCAATCATTACAATGAAAACCATCCGCACAGCGCACTGGGATATCACTCCCCGAGAGAATACCGGCGCCTGCGGGCATCGTTAACTTAAGATACAAAAGCTGTCTGGAGATGGCGGGTCAAGATCAGTTGGAGAAATCGAGTATCCAGCCGGCATCGCTCTCAAACACGAGATTAAACAGTCTCAGATCCTGCATTTTCAGTTTCACGCCAGCCTCCTGTTTTTACAGAGTATAACGGGATGTCAATGCAGGTGGTACTAAGTCAATACCGTGCATCAATGTCGCATGTTCCGACTTTTCCTTTTTTCGGATCTCCGGAATTTAACAAACACAAGCCTGCTTAATGCAGTGAATTAGGAAGAAATACATAAGATGACTGGAAAAAAGTTTTTAAGGTATCCAAAGTGATTTTATGAAGAAAACCTGCATAACAGTGAGATATTCAATCGATTTTTCCTGCTGTTTTGCCTTTTTTTCTGATTTAATTCCAGTCTCTGCCGGCTTGTCTTCCGTTTCCGTTGTAACCCGGAGCATGTCGAAATCGGCGAGAGAAACAGTCATGATTTTCAGGTCCTCCTGTCGGTACTTTGACCAGGTGAGGAGTACAGAACTTTTTCCGGCGCCGTAAGGGCCGGTTACAGCAATATTTTTAATATCAGGCTCATGACATGCAAAGTTTAACGCCCTTACATAATGCTGCGCATCCTTCTCATTCATTAACGACGGTGTTAGTGAGTCGTAATCATATGTAACTTCATTTTCTTCTTGTTTTTCAGCTTTCACCAGAGCAAGGAGCCCCGCCAGCCGTGGCGTCTTCATCATTTTGGTCACCAGAGATCTCTAAGTTTGTATCAGTATATCTGTTGAATGCTTGCGATTTAACCGGCGGTTAGAGGGCTTTATTACTGGATTTCGAGTCTGAACACATTGCATCAGCAATTTCCGGTTCTCAGGGTTTTCGGATTTTTATGGAGGATGAAAGAGACTGATGCGCATAAAACAGTAATTTGTCACCTTTATTGCTAAAAAAACATTAATGACTGTAATGCAACAAAAACACTTATTGTTGCCGTTGAAGCAATTTTACTTCGAAACAATTCACGAAGGTCATCACTTCCTGTCATGTCAGGTTTAGCACGCAGGAGTGGTTCAGAGAAATCTGATCGGGATGGCACTAGAAACCGTCTGGCCGATTACTGTCTCTCTACTTCAACTGACTTCTTCAGACTGGCGAGGTCTGTGGATGACCGGATGCGGGCACCTTTCCTGTCAGGCCGGTATGATTTTTGCAGTATTTTCAGGGGGCTGCATAATCTCCCACTGGTTACATACGGACTGCCGGCCGAAGAACGATCGGGCGTTCTGGCTGACTTTTCGCCTCAGAATGAAAATGCCTGCAGAATGAATTTAAATGATGACGCAAATCAGCTTCTGTAATACGTGGCTGACCGGATAAGAAATATTATTTTCTTACTTTGTGTTTTGCGATTAATGTATGCGTCCGGCACGTTACAGTCTCTTTAACCTGTTACTTAAGGTAATGTAAGATATATCGGGTCATAATATTATGCAGTTACTCAAAAAACAATTTAAAACTGGAGGGTATTGTCTGTATTTAAGCATGATGTGTATCATGTCATCGCTCCACTCTCACGCCTGCTGTCATGGGGCGGGGCGGGAAAGAAGTCGTTCTGGTGACGAACGCGGGAAGATGCAATCCCCTTTCATAGATCTGTGTTTTCAGGGACTTATCCGGATCATGAGAGGATGGTTTTTATTAATTAAGTCTTATCATAATAGTATTATCTCTTTGAGTCAGATATTGGCGCATTAATGAATTTCAGAGCTTAGTGTCGCAATGACAAAAAAAACATGATTAATTCTCATATTGTGCCAGAGATTAAAAAAGTAATGGTAAATGTTTATCCATATCAGTAGGCTTATTCACGGCATACGGAGCAATTCTGGAGTTAACATGTAGCGATGGTTTTATGAAGTGTTCCGATACATAAGCGTAAAGCGCATACTGTTGTCTGATATATATCATCAGGACAGGATGATGGTATGTGTTTTACAGTTATTTTTAATACCCTCAAAAAGGGCTGCCGGCATCAGATTTTCCGGTAAAGGAAAAAGCCACAGATGAAAAGCGTTCGTGTTTGTTAGGTAAAGTGGAACATGCCTGGAAAACATTAAAAAGGGCGAACGCTTTTCAGTTGTGACTAAAGGTGGGATTATTTAAGAGGTTTGCCGTTCTCCCGGACGGCTTTTTTTTTTGGTTCGTACTCTTCCCTTTCCGTGTATCACCGTGTGCGCTTTTCCCGGACGGGAGCCCCTGACAATTCTGTACCCGGTCTACTGAATCCCGCCCTGTAAGGAGTTTTTACTTGACTGAAACCGGCATCATACTGCCGATGCTCTATTATTTTGGCAAGATACTCCACTGAGGGATAGCCGTGCTTCTGGTACACCTTTTCCGCATAAACTGACCCTGATTGAGTGATTACACAGTAACCCGTTTCATCAACCTGAAGGTTGCCTGCAGATACCGTGGAATATCCGGAAAAAGCATATTATCTACCCGCACTCTGGAGCGTGCTCCGTGATACAGGTGATCTGCCCGCTACAAGATATCGTACCACCTCATGTCGTGACTAAATCACATAAAATCAGCGCGATATGCACTATCCTCAGGGGGGGAATTTACCCGCACGGAGATTGCAATGGCAGCATATATACACAGAACACGACAGTACCTGCAAATGGTTGAGGGGATCAACATGCAGTGGACACAACGAGGCAGCCCGGGGGAAAAGGTGCCGGTATCAGGCATTCATCGCTGTACTATTTACGGCAAGGAAATTCCCGGTAATATTGATATGCTCCCTTCTTTCCCCGGAATCATCATCAGTACTTTTCTGACAGTGTCATTAACTGGCAACTTATTGTCAGAACGGACATTCAGGATAGCAATTTTGATATCAGATAAGGAGATCAGTATGTCAGGTAAAGTTACGCTTCCCCACACATGCCCGAAATGTCGTTTAACAACCGCTCATACCTCAACAGAGCTGCTGTTATTTTTTGGTTTCAGAACGATACCTTCAGGGTCGACCAATCAGAGCTGGTGTCGAAAGTGCCGCGCAAACGGTTAACACAAACCGCCTCAAGGCGGTTATTTGCGGATGCAACGAGGCAGAGAGTGAACAGACCATCAGTCAACAAAACGCCAGACACTGATCGGGACTTCATCGTAATACCTGTTCATGATTAACTCGGCCAGCCGATGATCGGCAGCTCCCCAGAAGACAGCCAGTTCAGCATCACTGAGCTCATATTTCTTCTTATCGATGATTTTCTCGAGTGATTCACGATTATTGAGTCGTCGTAATTTGATAAGCCAGTCCGTTTTTGTCATGCGGGATCCTGTTGCGATCGTGCTCAGAATGCGTTGTGTATCACCGGCTCAAATACGAACCGGCTGTCGAGGCAGAGCAGATAGGGGAAAGCTTCAATCTGGTCCCGGAATATAAATGCCTGTTCTGCATCCACAACAAAACGTATCCCGTCAGGAGAGGGGGGGCCCGCAAACGCCACATAGCGGAAATATTCTGTGCTGATGATCCGGTAGCCTTTTACCTTTTTTAGTCTGTCCCGACAGAATATTAGCCTGAGGATGAAGGTCAATTCTGAACGGATGCTGTTCCAGTTAATCTTTCTCATACCCACCTTTTTCTGGACGGAGATGGCCGTCGATTGTGGGTGATTATACGCCTGCTTTACACCTTCGTTGAGCCTGCCTGGCGGGTACGACAGATAATACATATTCTCCGTAATGCCCGATAAAAACTGTCGTGTGAAGGGGCAGTAATGACGTGATTTTCGCATTACGTGCGGGATATAAGACACTGCAAATGCAGAATGCACCTTTCAGGCGTTATGTCGGGAAGAATTAACTTCAGGTGCTCGCCGCAAACCTGTGACCGGGCATTTGCCCGCGAACAGGTGAGGAAGCGCAATGGCGAGAATATAAATAAAGACGTCTTACGCACTTATCCACATATACCCGGCTGTTTTTAGAGTTCTTTTTTATTATGTTTTTACAAATCTTTTTAGGCTCTCCACAGCCCACGCCCGGTAAGGTCTGGAGACTCATGAGTGTGACAATCTGCCCTCTGGCTGTGACAAATTGCCCTTAAATGTACCGTTCTGGTGTGACAATTTACCCTCAGCTCTGTGACAAATTGCCCTCTGAAACGAGGTCTCTTCACAAGGTTATTGACAGGTTTACGCCAGAGTGACAACCTCTGCGGCTGTCACATACAGACAGGGAGCCAGGCATGATGGACACACCACTAATTAATTCCCGACAACGTAAATCCAGTCCGCGGATTGTCCAGTCTAACGAACTGACCGAGGCAGCCTACAGCCTGACCCGCGATCAGAAAAGGATGCTGTATCTGTTTGTTGAGCAGATCAGGGGGATGGACGGAGCACTACTGGATGGACATGGGGGCATATGTGTAATTCAGGTGGCTCACTATGCAAAAACGTTCGCTCTGACTTCTGCTGAAGCCAGTAAGGATATCCGTCAGGCGCTGAAAGATTTTGCCGGCAAGGAAATCAAGGTATACCGGCCTGAAGAAGATGACGGGGATGAAAAAGGCTATGAATCGCTACCCTGGTTCATAAAACGGGCATACAGTCCGGCGAGAGGATTGTACAGCGTTCACATCAATCCGTATCTGATCCCCTATTTTATCGGTCTTCAGAATCGATTTACCCAGTTTCGCCTCAGCGAAACCCGGGAGATCACCAATCCCTATGCCATGCGGCTGTATGAGTCTTTATGTCAGTATAGAAAGCCGGACGGCTCTGGCGTGTTATCTCTTCCTGTAAGCTGGATGCTCGAGCGATATCAGTTGCCGCAAAGTTATCTGCGAATGCCTGACTTTCGCCGTCGTTTTCTCATTCCTGTCATCGAGGAAATCAATAAGCGAACACCGATAAATGTCAGTTATCTTGAAAAGAAAAAAGGGCGTCAGACCACGCATATTGTCTTCACTTATTTCGACGATCAGCGTCTGCTGTGACAATTCACCTTCATTTTCATACCTGTTCCCGTCGGGCCTGAGAGCGTCTGAATGGAGTTCAGGGGAAGCTCTGTGTTTTACCCCTCCCCGGTGTTTCACGGGGGGCATTTTGTCACTTTATCTGCGAACCTGAACCGGGAGACATGACTCTTTCAGGCGTGGTTAATGCTGTTTATCGCAACTGTTCTGGCGATATATAATATCGTTTCATGAAGTTGTGGTATATAACTTTGAGTGGACAGCGTTATCTTCATCAGGGTGATGAACTACTGGTTTTTCAGTGAGCTGATTGAAGTGTTGGGTACAAAAGTTACTGCATCCGGTAAGATACCTCCTGAACAATCCTGCCGCCGTAGGTTCTTACAAACCTGAGGGCAACTTGCCACACTTCATCACGCTGTCGTCTGTCCGGTGCCATGACACACATATCAAGAGTAATACCCTGGTCTTACTGTTTTATATCTGCGGAAGAAACTATCGTATTTTCGGTTATGAGGGTAATTTGTCACAGATGGTTTGTTGTCTGTTCCATCAGAACCTTTGTGAATTTACGGCGTCTGCCCCGGAGGGCAGATTGTCACTTTCACAGAAAGTTCAGAGTCACCCGTTACCGACCTGAACTCTCCGGATGTCATGAACAGCATGAGTTTGATTTCTTTGATGCCACGTTATGGAGACTGCTGCTTTGACCGGTACTGCTCCCGAAGTAGCTCAAGTGCGTCACGTGTATCGAGTGAGAACCGCTCCTGCTGGCTGGCCGCCATATCGAGCGCAAAAATCTTCGTGTAGACTTCAGTACTCTCAAACTTCTCGTGCCCCATCAGTCCCTGCAGCACCTTAGGGTGTAAGTGGCCATACAAAAGGTGCATGGCAAAACTGTGGCGGAACGTGTGTGGGCTCACCGAAATACTGAATCTTACATCGTCACGCCCGGCCGCATCGACAGCACGCTCAACCCAGTTGCGCACCGTCCGGTCCGAAACACCCCATACCGGCATTGCCCGGCGTTCACCGGTGATCCTGTCATCCTCAAACCGTTCGCGCGTACTGGCAAACAGGCGGCGCGTCTCATCAACATAATCAGGATCGGAAAGGGGGAGCACACGGTTAGCGCTTTTTCCTTTTCTGGGGAGGCCACCGACTGAGCGACGCTGTTTGGCTGTCCATATCACCACTTGGGGGATCTCATCATTGAGATGGAAGTCCCGTCTTCACAGCGCCAGCGCTTCGTTCAGACGTGCGCTGTTGTTCCGCAACGTATTAATGTACGCGTGCTGGTTCCAGTCAGGCAGAAAATGCAGCAGACCAGCCATTTCCGGAGCCAGCAGATACTTTGGCATTTCGGTGTAGTGCCGGGCCATCTAACGCAGTGACAGCGCCCGGGGATAGTCGAAAGGTGCCGGTGTATTGCTTGCCTGCAGGGCAGGGGTGTGATGTGCAAAAGCGGGCAGATTCATAATGCTCCTGACATAGAGGCGCGCGGCCTGGTACACCCCTGTAACCCTGCTTTTCTTCACGTAGCGCAATCCGGTGAAATTCTGACGCCATTTTCGCCGCTGCGGGCCCCTGAAACCACGAAAAAACGCGCAGAGCGCTCTCTGATAATGCCAATAAACAGAAATAAACCATAAACCGGAAAGAGAAAGTTTATCAGGGGGATCGGAAAAGGCTCCTTCCTGGATAAGCCCTTTCCGCTACATGAAGGGTACAGCATGTTGTGGTTTCATTCGGAAGTGCCAGCTACGGGGGCGTTTTCCTGAAATTTAGCAGAAAGCGGAAAACGTACGTACGGGGAAGGCGTCATGCCTCTGGTCTGTACACACCGTGTAGTGACTGCGTTCCTCTTGTGTCCTGGGTCAGGCAATGCAGGTTTCCTCCGCGCCTTCGGGTGTTGCAGGGGAAGACCTCGCCCGGTAAGTCTTTTTTCCAGTTTCACAGAATATTACATCGCGGGGTGCTGGCAGGGTCTTTTTCCCTGTCGTATTTAATTCATATTAAAAAAAAGCAAAGAATAAAACAGATAATCAGATAAGATTCTGTATTTAAAATTCTTAATTTATTGTTTATGTATTTAATAATGGACTACTCAGAATGTTTCCTCCGCATGCTATGACCCCCTTAACAAAACGTGATATTCAGGATCAGGTTATGGGTCTCAGGTTTCAGCCGGTTGTTAACCTGTGCAGTGGGATGACGGAAGGGTGGGAAATTCTGACCTGGCTAAGGGATGAAGATCCTGAAGTCTGGTTTCCTTCATTGTCAGATAAAACTTGCATGGCTATATTTATGTGGCAGCTAAATGAAGCCCTGAAGTATGACGGTTTATTCTGGCTGAATCTTCCTGTTAAAGTATTAATCAATCCATTATGTATTGCAGAAATCTGCAAGTTAGACCATTATCGAAAAATCATTATAGAAATTCAGGACCCGGAAAATATTTTTACCCAGGATTTTATCGGGCAACAGTCCCTTGTTTCTGGCATTCACGTTCTGAGAGAGACCGGCTGGCAGGTCTGGCTGGATGATATTACAGAAGAGCTTTCAGAAAAACTTACAGACTATGTTATACCGGTTGATGGCATAAAAATAGACAAGGCAGAGATTAATAAAAAAGATGAATTTAATGCATTGATTAATAAGGTTAAATTAACTTGTGAAGATATGCTTGTTGAAGGTATTGAAACATACGCACACTATCTCCGGGCACGCAAGCAGGGGGCTCAGCTTGGTCAGGGTTTCCTGTGGACTGAAAGAAAAGTGAGGATGGCAATACCGGACTATTATTTATCTGATATTAAGAGCTTCCGCAGTCAGCCTCCACAATTCAGTACGTGCAATATCTTTTTGGATTGTGACAACCAATACATTAAGGAAGGTCTTCATTTTTTATTGTGGGAGCTGGTAAAAAGTACCCGGGATCAATGCAGAGATAAGCCTGTCAGGCTGGTCACTGATGAAAAAAATGCCAGCATCATTATCACACAAAAAAAAACGGGTGAAACCCCTGTAGATTGCTCTGCCTATATAAATGGTTTTAATAATAGGCAGATGTCGCAAATCAAAATTTTAATTTGCAAAGAAAATGAACGTTACCAGGAATCACGGTGTCCTGGCATACATTTTGCGCTCGATGTTAATGATGAAATACACGTGTTCAGGAAGGCCATCAGTAAGGCAATAGCACAGATAAGAGGTACAGTGCCTTTACCCGAGGTGAAGCCGTCGAGTGTTCGTTGCCGATTGTGCCTGCGCTACAGACTGACACAAAGAGAGAAAGAAATCATTAATCTCATGGCCGACGGACAGTCATTAGACACCATCGCGCAAAAATACGGATGTGCACGAAAAGTTATTGGCGGCCATAAGCGTGCATTTATGCGTAAACTTGCGATCAGAAATAACATTGAGCTGTATTTATATCTTTATCGCCTGTCTGATGTTTCAACCACAATGTAAAGGATTATATTATGTTAAATACCAAAGCATTTTTCGCTGTTTCTGCCTTAGCAATAATACTGAGCGGATGTACGACGAAAGTAAAATCGCCGGCTTACTCAGCGGTAATGCCAGAGGCTGAAGTCAGGTCATTGGATTTCAAAGAGTGTGAACGCGAATTGCAGGCTCTGCGCGAAGTGGACAATGACAAATTTTCGATTCTGGAGAAGCAGTTTGAAAATATGATGAGTGGCTCCGCCAGTTATGCCAATGTCAGAAACACAGTTAACAGGGATACTCAGGACACCATTGATACTCTTTACCACTACCAGTCTGCTAAAACCTGTCACGATATCAGAGTTGCAATGCTGGAAAGTCTGGTTGAACAGGCCGGAGCGGCTAAATGATGAAAAATGGCATTATGAGTATCCTGCCTTTATTGTCCAGCTGTATTCTGCTGTCACCGGCATTCGGAGCTGATGTATGGGATTACGCTCGTGAACGCTCCCAGAAGATAGATAATAAGGAGATAAAAGCGCCGGCCGGAGCTGAGGCAGCTAAGCTGGGAAAAAATAAAAAACCAGATAGTGGCCTATCAGGCAAAAAGGTATTGCCACCCCGGATGAATAAGCCGGCACCTCCGGCTCGTATTGAACCAGATATCCTGGAAACGGCTAAGCAGAGCATACCGCTGCCGGTAAAACAGAATGTGGAGCAGGTCGTTAATCCGCAGAGAGTGGGGGAATGGTTTAAAAAAGTCATTCATGCAATTAAACTTACCCCTTCAGAGCAAACACTCATGGAGTCATACAGGGCCATCTCCGGAGAACACCGTGAATTGATTTCCCGGTATGGGAATGCGCAGGATAAACTTAAACAGCAACAAAGTACGATGCAACTTCTTCAGAGAAGTCTCAAACAGGCCCAGTCACCGGCATTGCCTGACGATGTCACTCGAAGGGAGGTTTTTGCGGCCGGTATGGCATCAGGTTATAGTTTACTTGAGATGATTGATAAACGAAAAGCCGCGGGGGTTGATCTTAACAAAGAAGATTTTCTTGCAGGTATACGGGAAGCCCTGACAGACGGGAAACGGCTGTCAAAAAATGAATTTGCGTTGTTGCTCAATAACCTGAATCAAAAATTACGTGACGCTGAACTTTCTCAGTTGAAGAAAAGAGAGCAAGAAGATGCTAACTGGTTTAAAAAATTCTCGGCACAGGCCGGAATTCTTAAAGACAATAATGGTGTGTTATTTAATATCATCTATCAGGGCGATCGGAAAATTTCTGATGATGAGATGATTTATATCGCACTGACCAGAAAGACGTCTTCGGGTGAAACTCTCTTTGATTCAGATACCAGCGGCAATTATCTGGAGTTTAATAAAAATGAAATTCCACGGATACTTAGTGGTGTCATTTCTAAGTTAAATCTTCACGGGGAGGCCGTTATCGCAGTGTATGTTGACAGCAATGGTAACCCTGACATGAACAGTCATTTAGTAGAACAATGGACGATACGAGTCATGGATGCCGGTGTCATAGCAGCCTCTGCTACTTAGATCCGATGCCATGTCGTATTGCGCGGTTTTTCCTTCTTCATTATATGTGCTTCATTTTCCAGTTTCATTAGCCAGTTCCTGGCTGAATAGACAGACAGATCGCAAATATCTGCAACTTCTCTGGTCGTCAATCCATTTTCATCTGCGTGATAAACTGCCATCATAACCTGATGCATTTTTCCCTGAAGAGCGGAAGCAGGATATGAGCAAATATTTTTTCTATCCAGTGTGCTTATATAGGTTGACATAATTAGAGTTCCTTATCATCAATAATTTGATTGCTGACCCCGATTATGAAGTGACTTAAATCGCAACCGCAATTTAAGGATGTAATTGATGGATTATTAATATAATATTCTATCCTATAGTGTATTTATAGTGCTTTATTCTTGTTTGCGCTGTTATGATACTGTTTCATTGTAACATCTAAATAACAAAATTAAGGGGGAGGCTAATATTCCCCCAGATTTTATGGCCAGTAACGCCTCCTTTTTTATTTTAACTGTAATGTAGTCCTTTATATTTTTGAATGATTGCAATATATCCATAAGTGTTTAGTGTTAACTAATAAAGAAACCAAAAAATAAAGTCTACTGAGTCTTCTTGCAGCATCAAAAAACAAAATCATTTCTCTGCGCTGAATGTTGTGGATAAATAACCGCTGATTTTAATGTGTATTTATAATGCTGCAACTGTTTGGAACACTCATTCGCAGCAATAAGGATTGTCCATTTTATATGCTGATTATATATATTTCTTTAACAGAGCACTCATTTGTTTTGACGTTTAAGTCTGTTTTATTTTACGTAATCCGTATGGACATTTTGTGAAACTGCAGCGTATGCTTTCTGAACATTGCTGTGGTTTTCTTACCCTTTCCCCCTGACAAAAAGTTGATTTCTGGAGCAATTTCCATAACCCGGATTTAAAGGCACATATCATAAACAGACATCTTTCCTCACTCCCGTTTTTAACTGTCAGTGCGTTATCCACAAGTTCAATCACATCCCCTGATTGCAGTAAGGATCCCTCCGCCATCCAGACTATCAGCCACGTGTTGTCTTCTGTAATCGCACTGGAGAAGAATGTTCCTGTAACGGGGCATGCCAGACATTCAATAACCACCCATTCCATATACGTATTCCCTCATTAGGTATAAATAGACTCAGCAGTTATCTCATCCACTTGCGAATAATAGAGGCGAGCTCATTTCTGACCCATTGATTACGATCACAAAACGCGAAATCGGGGCGTGGAGGGGGGCTTTTTAAGCCTGCTTTATTCTGCTGGACATTACTTATGGTTTGTGAGCGATTTCTGATTGTTGTTTTTTAATCTGATAAAATGATAATTCTGTTATTTTATGTTGTTATAACTTATTACCTTATATCCACAATGCTATTCTTTGATTGTTTTAGGCCTAAATTGGCAGTGAATTATATTGATTATTACAGATGGAAATGAGAATCCTCTGTCCGGATCTTTATATCGGATGATTATGTTGTTTTTATATCTGTTGTATTATGCAGGCTTATAATAATTAAATATATTTGCTCTGTTCACACTTTTTTTAAAAAATTGATCCAGACCCTGTTTTAACTATTTATCTATAAAGTTAAACATTCCACAAACAATTATAAATTTCATTCTGGATTGAATGAGATTTGCATTTCATTTTTCGTGTCTACACATCAGGATCACTCACTCATTTTTTTCAGAGTGAAATGCGTATGAATAAGTTCAGGGTATTTTTTTTACATGTACTACATTTATTTTCTCTTCTTTCAATACACATGCGGATGGGCTGATAAATAACCGTTTATCCGGCGAGATCACAGACAGGCACCATTCAGTTGATGGACGGTCTGTGGCTGCACAGCTCGCAATTGATAAAGTCAGTAATACCGCTGAAGGCTGGTTAAACCAGTATGGCTCAGCAGATATTCCATTAAACTCAGACCAGCGATTTAGTATTAAAAACAGTTCGGGCGATTTTCTGCTGGGACTCTATGTGCAACCAGACCAGGTTTTGTATACCCAGGTTGGCGTCCGGCACGACAACGAACGTCTGACAACGAATGTGGGGGTGGGTTACAGGTTTATTATCGACGACTGGCTATTAGGTTCTAATTTCTTTTATGACTCAACGTGGAACAACAGGAATAACCGATGGGGAGCCGGGATAGAAGTATGGCGTGATTATATGAAGTTATCTTCGAATCTCTATCAGAGAATTACCGACTGGCATGACTCTCGCCAGCATAATGGTTATCTTGAACGGCCGGCAAATGGTATGGATATCAGAGCTGAAGCATGGCTACTGTACTACCCACAAATGGGTGCAAGTCTTAATTATGAACATTACTATGGTAACAATGTTGCCATCACCAGTTTCGACGAGCGTCAGCGCAATCCGACGGTAATGTCTGCTGGTCTTAAATACACCCCTTTCCCGCTGATCAATTTTGGTATTGAATATAAAACTGGCACTCATAATCTTCAGGAAACACGCTACAGTATGGGCATCGCCTTGCGATTAGGTGAGCCCCTGAACCGACAGCTCAGTCCTCATTCATTGAAGCCCTATCGCGAACTGTCCGGAAGCAAGCTCGATATCGTCAACAGAAATAATCGCGTGGTTCTTGATTTTAAAGAAAAGAGCTATCTGTCACTTTCACTCCCTCCGGAAATTCGGGCAGATGAAAATTCGATCTATACGCTGACGCCACTGATTAATTCCAGGCATAGCATAAAAAATATGGATATAGATGATGCTGCACTGATGGCGGCAGGTGGAAAGATCATTTCATCGACTCCTCAGGCAATCATATTGCGCATGCCGTCATGGCAAAATGGTCAGGGGGTTTTGCTTGGTGCTGTGGCTGTTGATGTGAGGGGGAACCGTTCAGCACGCGCGTTAACACTTATCTGGCCCGCAATGGTCAGTCATCAGCTGTCTCTTGTTGCAGACAAGACACTTGTTGCTTCTGATGGCAGTGACTCTGCCACTCTGACCCTGGAGGCAAGGGATATTAATGGACAACCCCTGGTAAACGAGGAGATTAGGCTGTCCAGTGACGGCGGTGTTCTGTCTTCACAGCTGGGAAGGACAGATGTGCAGGGTAAGCTGGTAACCCGACTTTCCAGCACAACGCCCGGGCTATTCCATGTAAGCGCCGTCGATGGTGACTATCACGTAACCCATCCAGGTATTACCTTCGCAGACTCCCTGAAATCCGAGCTTACAGTCAGTAAGACTGAAGCGGTAGCAAACGGGAAGGATGCTATTGACGTCACAATAAAAATGACTGACTCCCTTAACCATGCCGTTGTCGGGAAAAAAGTCCTGTGGTTCACCAGTTCCGGGAAGCTGAGCAGTTCCTCTACATCGACCGGGCCTGACGGCACGAGCACCGTCACCCTTACCAGTACTGAGGCGGGCCTGGCAACCGTAGAGGCGCGGACGGGAGACAATCTGTTACAGAGTCCTGTACTGAATTTTCGTGAAGCTGAATGGCAACTTTCACTGGACTCTTACCGAAACCAGGCGCTGGCGAGTGGTTTTGATAGTGTAGAGTACACTTTAACAGTCCATAACGGCCATGGCACTCCGGCTTCTGGAGAGCATGTTATCTGGTATACAAACCTCGGTGAATTTACTGACAGGATGGTTACCCTTGATGCAAAGGGGCAGGCGCGTATTAAGCTTAAAAGCACGCAGACAGGGACAGCCAGAGTGCAGGCCACCGTTGCAGGCCATTCTGTACAGGCTGAAGATGTGAACTTCTCGGAAGTTTACTATGGGGCGGCCCCTAGAAACACCAGACAGTAGATGTATCTTAAAATAAGAGATAGGCTTAAACATATGTCTAATACTGGTTCTAATTTTGAGATGACAGGAATACTGTTGGGGCAGGAGCTCCGCAAGCGTAAGACTCCGCAGGAAAAAATTGCCATTATCCGGCAGACCATGGAGCCGGGGATGACCGTCTCCCATGTTGCTCGTTTGCATGGCATTCAGCCCAGCCTGCTATTTAAGTGGAAAAAACAGTATCTGGAAGGCAGCCTGACCGCCGTTGCTGCCGGAGAAGATGTCGTTCCGGCATCAGAGCTGTCCGCCGCAAACAAGCAGATCCGTGAGCTTCAGCGCCTTCTGGGTAAGAAGACGATGGAAGTAGAGATCCTGAAAGAAGCCGTGGAGTACGGCCAGACCCGAAAATGGATAGCGCATGCGCCCTTGTTGCCAAAGGACAAGGAATAGCCCAGGTCAGCAGCATTATGGGCGTGTCGCGTGCGCAGTTATCAATGCGGGTTCACCGTTCTGCCGACTGGCAGGACGGGCGCACTCTCCGGCGAGACGAGGAAGCAGACGCTGAGGTCCTGTCGCGCATCCTCGGTATCATCAGCGATATGCCCAGTTATGGTTATCGCCGGGTATGGGGGATCATGCGAAAACAGCTTCGCGATGAAGGTCTGCCACCGGTGAATGCCAAACGGGTTTACCGCGTGATGAGTGAGCATAATCTGTTGTTGCCGCATGACAAACCACAGCGGCCGCAGCGCGAGCATAACGGTAAAATCGCGGTAGCGGAGAGCAACCAGCGCTGGTGCTCAGACGGCTTCGAGTTCGGATGCGACGACGGCGAAAAACTGCGCGTGACGTTCGCACTGGACTGCTGCGACAGAGAGGCCATAGACTGGGCTGCAAGCACCGGCGGCTATGACAGCATGACTGTGCAGGACGTGATGCTGGGAGCCGTGGAGAAGCGCTTCGGAGCGATGCTCCCGGAAAAGCCGGTGCAGTGGCTGACAGACAACGGTTCGGCGTATACGGCGCATGACACGCGCAAGTTCGCCACAGAGTTGAATCTGGAAGCTTGCACGACTGCAGTAAGCAGCCCACAGAGTAACGGCATGGCCGAGCGGTTCGTGAAGACGATGAAGGAAGACTACATCGCGTTCATGCCGAAACCGAATGTACGAACGGCGCTGCAGAACCTTGCTGAGGCGTTCAATCATTACAATGAAAACCATCCGCACAGCGCACTGGGATATCACTCCCCGAGAGAATACCGGCGCCTGCGGGCATCGTTAACTTAAGATACAAAAGCTGTCTGGAGATGGCGGGTCAAGATCATCGGAAGTTTACTATTACTTTATGACTATACCCGGCTCGACAAAAGTTGGTATTCCAGTCACTGCTCTTGCATACAGTATAAGAGATAATGAAGGAAATATTCCAGCAGGAGAGCCAGTCATATGGAGCAGCTCCGGTGGTCATCTGTCAGACACCACCGTGCCTGTGGACCGCAACGGTGAATCATCGGTGACATTTATCGCAGATGAACCCGGAAAGTATTTTGTCTCCTCTACATTTCGTCACAATACCCAGCGGTTGCTTATAACGGTAGAGCCCTGAAACACGCGGTAGTTGCATTCTCTGCACTATCGGCAGGAAAGCGTTGCGGTAATTTACCGGACAACTGTCAAAATAACATAATAACAGTGCTGCCTTGTTTCGTTCTGGCAGCACTTTCGTTACATCATTAACATTGCCAGCACAACATTTCCTGAAATATGAAACAATTGTCAGTCTGATAAACCATCCTGAACGGGTATTCCAGCCTGCCTGATATACAATATCTACCTGAGTTTTCAGCTGTTATGTAGTTAAACCCTATCTGGCCATGGTATGCTGATAATTCAGTGCGTTATTATATGTAGCGCAACATTCCGCTTGTCTAGCCTGATACCTCTACGTTTACTGAATGTTTAGTATCTATCACTTAAATAGGTGCAAGTTCGCGATATATTATTCTGTTATTTCTTATTTTCATACGTAGGTGCGACGGCTTTTATCGCCGTTATTTTATTTTCATTATTTATTTATCGTAATGATTGTCGATGCCCCTAAAATATTTTTTGAACAGAAAAATGCTGTAAACTCTCTTTCGTCGAATGATTCGACAATTCATTTAGTCTATGGTGCAATATTTATTTTCCGGAATGTATTTCGGTGGATATTTTGTTTCTATACCTATTAATTAATAGGTTAAAAGGATTGATAGTATGAACTGTAATAAAGTTGCTTCTGCATTAGTACTTTCCATGGGGATGGTCGCTTTTGGTGCCTCAGCCGCCGATCAGGGTTCAAGTTCAGTAACTTTCACCGGTAGCATTATTGATGCGCCATGTTCAATTGCTCCTGATTCAGTTGATCAGGAAGTATCACTGGGTCAGGTTGCTAAAAATACCCTTCTGGCTGGCGGTAAATCTAACCCAGCCCACTTCGATATCAAGCTGGAAAACTGCGTTCTGAGCGTAGGTAAACCAGATGCAACAGCAGCAAATACCGTTACCATTACCTTCAATGGTGCTCCGGCCGATGCGGGTAAAAAGCTTCTGCAAATTGAAGGTAGTGCAGCAGGCGCAGGTGTAGGTATTACGGATCCGAATGGTGACCAGGTGACTTTAGGCAAAGCAACCAACGCGATTGCTCTGACTAACGCTACAACTAATTCCCTGGATCTGTATGGTTTCCTTCAAGGCATTGATGATACCAAGCTGACTGAAGGCTCTTATCAGGCTATTTCTTACTTCACAATGGATTACCAGTAATAGTGATGCCCGCTATTTTTAGCGGGCGTTTTCCAGGAGATTGTAATGCCTGCATACATATTTACCTTACTGATGCTGGCCATCACTATGGACATGGCGCATGCGTCATATCAGGGGAGTGGTAAAGCGACCCTGTCAGGTGAAATTGTCGAAGCGGCCTGTAGTATCGCCACAGATGATGTCTGGCAGGAAATAAATTTTGGTGCAGTTCCCTTAAGTGATTTTGCAGATGGAAATGAGCCTGCCGCTAAGCCTTTTCATATTCGCCTCCAGAATTGCGTGCTTGATAAGACCAATGGTGGTGTATGGAAAGATGTAATCGTGACTTTTGACGGGAATACCCAAAGTAATCAAAACGATATGTTTTCAATGACCGGTGATGGTCAGGGTATTGGCGTCAAAATAACGGATGAAGCAGGTCATAAGGTCATTCCCGGGCAGTCGTTACCTGGAGTGCAGCTTTATGAAGACAATACTAACTTACATTTCAAAATTCACCTTGCGCGCAATAATGAAAATTTAAAAGCAGGTGACCTTTCTTCATTTATTCGCTTTATGGTTGCCTATCAATAGGTTCCATACAAAGGCATGTTTGTTACATAATGGATTTGTAAATACAGGGTGTTTCAGATGAACGGTGTAAGATATTTTCGTTACCATAAATTGACTGCATTAATTGTTGCGGCAATTATTGGTATTCAGCCTGCAGTTTATGCCGTTGAGTTTAATACTGATATCCTTGACGCAGAAGATAAAAGTAATATCGATCTATCTCGATTTTCTGAAATATCCTACATTATGCCCGGTGAATACAGTATGAGCCTTCGGGTGAATGAGCATAATGTCAAAGATAGTGATTTTGTTTTTTATGAACGCCCTGAAAAAATTAATGACGTTGTAAAAATAGCGCCTGTAGAAGCATGCATTACCGCAGAACAGGTGGCTCTTTTGGGATTGAAACCTGACGCAGCGGATAAACTATCCTGGTGGCATGAGGGGGAGTGTGCTGATTTTTCGGCGCTGTCAGGAGTAACATCACGTGGCGATTTGTCTGATTCCACTCTCAGGGTATCTGTCCCACAGGCTTATCTGGAATATCAGGATACAAACTGGCTTCCGCCTTCCCGCTGGGAAGATGGCATAACGGGCGCAATGTTTGATTACAATGTGAACGCGGGTCTTACTAAGCCAAACAGTGGTCAGCAATCACAAAGCGTATCGGGCAGTGGTGTCGCGGGAGTAAACCTGGGACCGTGGCGCGTTCGCGGAGACTGGCAATCAAATTATAATCATACGACAGGCAGTGAGCAGGGAAGCCAGAAAAGTTTCGACTGGAGCCGCTTATATGCATACCGTGCACTTCGATCGCTTTCCGCAAAGTTAACAATCGGGGAAGATTATCTCGCGTCCGATCTGTTTGACTCATGGCGATTTACCGGGATGTCGATTACCAGTGATGACAGTATGCTTCCTCCACGACTGCGTGGTTACGCCCCTGAAGTTACAGGCATCGCGCGGACCAACGCTAAGGTCATTATCAGTCAGCAAGGTCGCGTCCTCTACCAGACTACCGTTGCCTCGGGTCCATTCCGCATTCAGGATCTGAGTGATGCGCTGAGCGGGAAGCTAGACGTTCGGGTTGAAGAACAGGATGGAAGTGTACAGACGTTCCAGGTTGATACAGCCACAGTTCCTTATCTGACGCGTGCAGGTCAGGTACGGTATAAACTGGCTCTGGGCCGCCCTAGTGATTATGATCATCATTTCGAAGGACCTGAATTTGGAACAGGTGAATTCTCATGGGGTGTCAATAACTACTGGTCACTTTACGGTGGGGTTATTGCTGCAGGCGATTATAATGCCTTTGCAATCGGTTTGGGGCGTGATCTGTTTGATTTTGGTGCGTTATCCGCAGACGTTACACAATCTATAGCAAAATTGCCTGATGAAAGCACGAAACAAGGAAAATCATGGCGTTTGAGTTATTCGAAGCGCTTTGACGAACTGAACAGTGAGATTACTTTTGCGGGCTATCGTTTCTCCGAAAAAGAATATTTATCGATGGGCGAATATCTCGACGCCCGATATCGCGGCGGTAATATAGGTAAAGATAAAGAACTCTATACTATTTCAGCCAGTAAAAGTTTTGCCGATTTACGTATGTCAGCATATCTCAGCTACAGTCACCAGACGTACTGGGATCGACAGGATACCGATCGTTACAGCCTGTCAATGAGCCGCTATTTTGATATAGGTGATTTCCGTAATTTATCTGCAACTCTGAGTGCGACCCGAAGTGAATACAATGGTCGTCGGGATGATGCCGGATATCTCTCGTTCAGTATGCCTTTCGGAAACGGTACGATCAGTTACAACGGTTCGGCAACTAACGATCGTTACAGTCAGACGGCTGGCTGGTATCAGCGACTGGATAATGATGATTCATATCGTCTTCAGGCAGGGACACGTAGCGGAAACGGTGAAGGGGTCACCACACAGGCTAGCGGATATTACAGTCATTCTGGTGATATGGCGGATATGACGGCAAATGTGGCATGGGAGCAAAATAGCTATACCTCTGCAGGCATTTCTCTTTCCGGTGGACTTACGGCAACAGGTAAAGGTGCGGCGCTGCATCCTGGAGGGGTGCGCGGTGGTACCAGGATGTTGATAAGCACCGACGGTGTGAGTGGTGTTCCTGTTGATCGAAATGAATATACCAATATGTTTGGAATAGCGGTGGTTCCAGGTGTGGCTTATTATCGCAGCTCCACTGCCATTGATGTGAATAAGCTGCCGGATGATATTGAAACTGCGGGTACGCCTGTCGCAGAAGCAGCTTTAACGGAAGGTGCTATTGGCTATCGTCGATTTGAAGTATTGAAAGGTTCTAAAGTTGTGGCTGTGATCAATCGAGCCGATGGTTCGCACGCTCCGTTTGGGGCCATCATTCGTAATAGTAAGAATGTCGAGCTGGGCATTGTGAGTGACGGGGGACTGGCATGGATAAGTGGTGTTAATCCTGACGATGAACTGTCCGTTGAATGGGGTAAAGAAGGGAAATGTAAAGTTCATATCCCGTCAACCCTACAGGGTGAACAGTTGTTACTTCCGTGTAAATAAATACGGATATTCATATTCAAATCATTTCTAATGAGCCCAAAAATGTCTGCTATAGCTAAAACAATCCTTGCGATAAGTATTATTACCTCTGTAACGTCAGCCCATGCCGCTATTGCGCTGGACAGAACGAGAGCTATTTATCCGGGAGATCAGAAGAGTATCTCTTTGACTATTACTAATGAAAATAAGTCAAGACCTTATCTGGCTCAGTCCTGGCTCGAAAATGAAAAGGGTGAAAAAATTACGACGCCTTTTAATGTTATGCCACCCTTACAGAGAGTGGAACCAGGTAAGAAGAGTCAGGTGCGCATAACTGATGTGGCGGCATCAACACTACCTCAGGATCGTGAATCTGTTTACTGGTTTAATGTTCGGGAAGTCCCGCCCAAAAGTGAGAAATCCAATATCATTCAGGTGGCTTTGCAAACACGCATTAAAGTTTTCTATCGGCCGGCGTCAATTATACCTGATCGTTTCTCTCGTTGGGATGATCAGTTAATACTTCATCCGGTATCAGGAGGGTATGAGATTGAAAACCCGACACCGTATTATATGACCGTAGTCGCTATCACCGGCAGTGAAAATGAAGCCGTGGATAAAAGCTTCAGAGCGGTCATGATTGAACCTAAATCAACCATGACCGTTAAGTCCAAAACGTTCGCCACACCTTACGTAACCACTATTAATGATTTTGGTGGTAAACCAAAAATACCGTTCCGCTGCAGTGGTGGAATTTGTAAAGGTTTTATTCCTGAAAAAACATCCTGATAGCAATAGGAGGCTCTGAGGTGTGTAAAACAAACAGATTTTTTCCGCTAACAACTCTGGTGCTCTGGTCACTTGCCGCCGGTGTTATGGCCTATGATTCCAGCAGTGATAACTGGAATGTCGATGGTTTAAATGGCGGTCTGACTGTGAGTGCGACGCTGACTGAGTCACCCTGCTCTCTGGCGCCAGAGTCGGCAGAACAACATATTGATATGGGGGCATTACCTCAGTGGCCGTTTTCTAACATAGGCGATTTATCAGAAGCTCTGCCTGTTCATATCGTGCTTGAACACTGCCTTTTCAGTGAACAGGTTCGATCTACAGAACATGGGGACAACCTTTACTGGCTGACAGATCAACCTGTCGTCATGATGAATATCATAGGTGATGAAGATGCCACGAACCCCCATCTTTTTCGTGTTACTGGCAATACTAAGGGTGTTGCGTTACGTATTGAGGATCAGATGCATGAGCAGATAATTCCAGGAGAACGTAGTCGCCCCCAGATACTCAATCCTGGCCGTAATGACCTGATCCTGAATGCGCGGTTAAGCCGTACTGCCGATAATTTGCAACTTGGTGAGTTTCATTCAGTGATAAATATTGGTCTGGAGTATTTCTGATGAAAATAAATTGGGCTGCCTGCGCCCTGATGGCGTTGAGTTTTTCAGCTGTAGCTGATACTGACCTGCAATTTAAAGGCGTACTTATTTCTGATCCTTGCATTGTTGATACAGATTCTGAAGAGCAGGTTGTTGAAATGGGAACTATTGCAGCCAAGACATTCATTAATCATCAACGAAGCGCACCAAAAAATTTCAAGATCCTGCTAAAGGAATGTGATTTAAGTCTTGGGAATACGGTATCAGTTACGTTCGACGGTAAAGAGGATATTTCCCAGCCGGGTACTTTTGCGGTAACTGGTGATGCCAGTGGGGTAGCTATTGCACTTGAAGATACGAACGGTAAGCCCATTAAACCCGGGGAAGAACTGAAGCCCGTTCAGCTTTATCAGGGTGAAACAGTTTTAAATTACGTCGCTTACGTTCAGGGTTCAGATTTCAGTAAAGTTAAAGAAGGTGCCTTTGAGTCAAAAGCTGTCTTCTTTCTCGAATATGAATAAAGGTTAATTATGAAATATACACTTACTGGCATCTTTGCCCTTTCGCTATTAGCAACAGCAGTACAACCGGGATATGCAGCTCTGACTGTGGATCGCTCACGCCTGATTTACAACGAAGGTGAAAAGTCCATTAGCGTTAATGTGACAAATCGTAATACTCAGGATCCGTATCTGGCTCAGGGGTGGATGGAAGATGAGAGTGAGAAAAAGCTGACTGAACCGTTGATGGTCTTACCTCCTGTCCAGCGTGTCGAACCCGATGGGAAAACGATGGTCAGAATTCAGGCACTTCCGGTGATTTCTAAGCTGCCAAAAGACAGGGAAACTGTCTTCTGGTTTAACCTGCGCGAAATCCCGCCAAAATCATCAAAACCTAACACCCTGACCCTCGCCATGCAGACCCGCCTCAAGGTCTTCTATCGCCCTCAGGCACTGAAGGTCGACCCCATGGCCGACACCATTCCCGGTATCGCCTCCCTGACCCTCTCCCGGGCCGGGGACCAGTTCGTCGTCCACAACCCGACTCCCTACCATGTCTCCTTTGTGGAAGTGCGCGCCTCCCTGAAGGGCAAGGGGCTCGACGGCTTCGAACCCGTTATGATCGAACCCAAAGGCAAGGCTACTCTACCCCTTAAAGCCTCTGTTCTTGGCAATGCCCCTGTGCTGATGTTCGTCAACGACTACGGCTCACAGCGTCTGCTTCCTTTCAGCTGCAGCGGAACAACCTGTCAGGCCAGCAAAGTGGAGATGGTGCCGCAGCCCGGACAACCCAACACCCTGGCCCCGTTTAAGGCTGAAGGCAACACCACCGCACCTGCGCCCGCTGCCACTGATAGCAGCACACAGGACGCGAAGCCTGCAGAAGGAGAGACCACATCATGACAGCCACACTGCGCAGAACACTCTCCCTGCTGGCCTGTGCCGGCCTCCTGCTCCCGGGGCTCGCCCGGGCGGCAGAAGGGGACACCACCACCGTCTACATCACCGGCACGCTCGTTGATGCACCCGAGTGCACCGTCAACAGCAACAACAAGGTTGATGTCTTCTTCGGGGATGATGTCGTCACCTCTCAGGTGACCGGAGAGAACTACAAGAAGCAGATTGCTTATACGCTGAACTGTTCCGGCCTTGCACAGCAGGGGCTCATCATGACCCTAAACGGAGACCGTGCCGGCTTTAACTCCACACTGCTTAAAACCAGTAATACCGGACTCGGTATCCGCCTCCTGAATGGCACTAACCCCGTCGAGCCCGGGGAGGAAATCCGCTTTAACTATACCAGCCAGCCCGTGCTGTATGCCGTCCTGAAGGCCCAGAATACGGCCACCCTGGATACCGGCCCCTTCACAGGGTCTGCCACCCTGGTGATTGCCTACCAGTAAGGAATGCTGACATGACCCGGATAACGCTACCTGTATCTCTCTCCCGTAGTGCCATGATGGCTCTGGCGTTGCTCGCCTGGCAGACCAGCCATCAGGTGTTCGCTGATGCCAACATCAACTTCAGCGGCACGCTGGTTAATGCCCCCAGTTGTACCATCAACAACAACAACAAGGTTGATGTCTTCTTCGGGGATGATGTCATCACCCGTCAGGTCGATGGACTGAACTTCAAAACGCAGATTGTGTACGAACTTAACTGTGCCACCTTGGCCAGCAACGGCCTGACCGTCTCCGTCAGGGGCAATCCGGCCTCATTCGGCTCCGGCCTCATTGATGCCGGCAAGGAAGGACTGGCTATCCAGCTCTGGAACAACACCCATAAGCTGGCAAACGGGGGGGCCATTGCCTTTACCTGGCCCGGACAGCAGCCGGAGCTCTGGGCCACACCGGTGGCCCTGGACAATACCACCCTGGCCGCCGGGCCATTCAGCAGCACCGCATCGCTGGTCCTGAACTACCAGTAAGGAGACCCAATGAGACACAAGAACGTGAGCATGATGCACCGGCGGGGATACCTGCGGCTTACCGGCATGATGACCGGAGTCGCTCTACTCGCGGCCGGTCAGGTCTCTGCAGACGACAGCGTGGCAGGCAGCACCCGGGGAAGCGAAGCCGAGGTCACCTTCCACGGCACGCTGATTGAAGCCCCTCCCTGTGTGGTTAACGGCGGGGAGCCCATTGTGGTCGACTTTGGGAACGAGGTGATGACCACCCGTATCGACGGGGTGACATATAAAAAGGATATCAACTTCACCCTGGACTGCAGCGAGGCAATCTCCCGGAAGCAGAAGATCCGTATCAGCGGCAGCACAGCCACCTTTGATACGAAGGCGCTGTCTGCAGGCCAGCCCGGGTTTGCCATCGCGCTGTACCAGGGAACGGAGCGTTACACCCCGGGTGAGTGGCTGCTGTTCACGGACCCGGTGCTGCCGGACCTGAAGGCTGTGCCTGTGAAACAGGACGGGGTCACGCTGGATGGCGGACGCTTTACCGTGCTGGCTTCCCTGGTGGTGGACTATCAGTAAGCGCGGTGAGGCACATGAAAACAGAAATCACGACAGGATATGCACCCGTGAACAGTATGACGGAAAGAGAAGAACTCCCGGTGACCACACGTCTGCGCCGGGAGCTGGCCAGCCTTACCCTGCTCAGCCTTTTTGCCCTCGGTGGACTGGCGGCCTGTCCCGACGTCCGGGCCGATGACCTGCAGAACCTTGAGTTTACTGGGATTCTGGTTGTCCCGCCACCGTGCACCATTGATGACGATGGTCTCATCCCGGTCGACTTTGGTGACAAGGTGGGGATACGAAAGGTGGCCTCCGGTATTTACCGGGAGACAGTCAGTCTGAACCTTAAGTGTGATGAAAATTCACTGTCCTGGCAGCTGATGCTGAGCGTGCGGGGCAATCCGGCCAGTTTTGATGCAGATAACGCCACTGTGGTGACCCCGCAGCAGGCCGACCTGGGAGTGAAGCTCTTCCAGGACGGAAAGCCCTTTGTACTGGACAGTGCGGTGAAGGTTAACGGGACCACCCTGCCGAAGATTGAGGCCCTGCTGGTTCAGCGGGACGGGGTGGAACTGCAGGAGGGAGAGTTTACGGCGCAGGCCACTCTCCGGGCTGAATATCAGTGACATGAACACCGGATGAAAGCTGGCATCAGGCGTGGCAGTGGCTGAAGGTCCGCAGGCAGAATGCCCCGCACAACGCGGATATCTGGCACCTGCGTCACCATGCACAAAGACTGCTGCCGCAGATACGACAGCAGGTGCAGGGCGGGACGTACCGCCTCAGCCCGATGCAGCAGGTCAGTACCGTGTCACCCGGACGGGACGGCGACAGCCTGATGATGTGGTCCGCGGCCGACGCCCTGGTCCTGAAGTGGGCGGCCCTGACGGTGGCACCGCAGCTGTCGGTGCATCCCCGCTGCCTGCATCTGCAGGGTGGGGCACACAGGGCAGTCAGCCAGGTGGCTGAACAACTGTCCACCGGACGCTGGCAGTACGTGTACCGCACGGACATCCGGGGCTATTACCGGCATATCCGTAAGGATATGGCCTGGCAGGTCTGGCAAGAAAACACACGGGACCCGGCGTGCCTGAACCTTATACACCAGTACCTGCACTACAGCACGGAGCAGGCCGGGGTGATACACACCCCGGCCACAGGAATACCCCGGGGCTGCGCGCTGAGCCCGCAGACCGGGGCTATCCTGCTCCGTCATATGGACCGGCACTTCAGCGACCGGCAGGCACTGTTTTACGTGCGGTACATGGACGACTTTTTAATCCTGACGGAGAAGCGCTGGCCCCTGAGACGGGCCATCGCGAACCTGAACGGATACCTGGACCTGGATGGCTTTGAGCGTCATCCGGATAAAACGCAGACCGGGAGACTGGGGCGGGGATTTGACTGGTGTGGGGTGCAGTTCACCGCAGGTCAGTCGCCCCGCATCAGCGACCGGTCATTAACAAAACACCGTGAACGGTGCCGGCGGCTTGTAGAGCAGCTCAGGGCGAGGGGAATGGCGGAAGACGTCATCACTGCCCGGGTGTCGGCATACCGCAACCGGTGGAATATATGGGCAGCAGGCATACTGCGCGCTGCCGGACAGGACAAGCTATGAAACTCCGTCATACAGCAGCCCTGCTGTCACTCCTAAGCATAGGTTCCCATGCGGAAATTACACCGGTGCCCTATGTCTCCTCTTACTCTACTCGCACCTACCGCGTGGAAAACAACACTTACGTCGACTGGACAACCATCGGCGGAACGACGTCTCGCTCCCTACCCACTAAGGAGCTCGACTATACCTGCGCGGATCTACTCGCAACCTCGCTCTTGGCGGGGCAAGGCACCGTGTGCATTATCGCGATGGTCACACCGTCCGAAGGTGGCCATGAATTTCTGATCGCACCGACAGCATTCCCGAAGAACGAAACTGTTCGATCAGCTCTGAGCCGCTCAAATGGGAACTCCTTTGCTACATATACGAACCCGACTGTGAATGGATATCATCCGGACGGCGGCTCAGGCTGTTGGACCCTAACAACACATGCAAACTATGCGGGACGCCTTATGTTACGCGGTGATTACATGCGGTCGCAATCCACGCTTACTCCGACCGTCAATAGCGTGCTCAACTCTTCATGCATGGGTGTACCTCCTGAAGATACGTACTGCGAAATGCGCACTCCGTCTGTGAACTTCGACTTTGGAACAATTTTAAAACGCAGATGGGGGGACACGTCGCTTAACCCTCCACCGAAGGAGATCGCCGTAACGTGCACGGGCGATATTAAGTACACTATACGCAACGCGAGCAGTGCTGATAATGTGATAGAACTAAGCAATGGAGGAACCGCCGATATGACCCTTGACGGGGACTGGGGTAAAACGTATCAGGGTTCAACAAGTACCGCACAACACAACATCGAGGTGCGCCTGTCTGGAACTCCGTCCATCGCCGGTCCATTCGAAGGAAAAGCAATATTGGCTGTGGATTACCCGTAGAGGGCAAAACAACCGTTCAGGCGAAATAGTACCCGCCTGAACGTACCTTTTGTTACAACGGTAGGCATCCTGGTCTGAACACTATAGCCTAGACATTCCAATGAGCCCCCAAATAGACATTAGCATAGAGCCCCTATCTTGTCTGGGCTGTTTTTAAAGGTCCGCTTTGTGGCTAAATTAAAATGTCCGCATGTGGGTTATGTTTCAGCTTTTGCCGAAGATTTCCTGGCTCCTTGCCTGGAGTTGCTGCAGGGCTTCCAGCATGTCGTTCTGATTCAGGCTTCTTTGTGATTTCTTTCCGGGCTGTTTCTTTCTGCGTGAGGTCTGGCCGTCCAGTGATGGCAGGGCCTGTGAGCGGGTGTTGTCCCGTTTGTCCTGAACCAGTTTTATCATCTCCAGAGCACGTCCCAGGCGCTTGTTGTCAACGATGGCGCCCTGGTCCAGTTCTCCCAGCCGGTCGTAGGTAATGAAGGGCAGGGAAGTACCGTTAGCCCGGAGCTCGATGGTACCGTCCGGATACTGCCAGACATCAATGTACTTCCCCTGAAAACGCCGGTTTTCTTCATTATCTTCAAGCAGATAAAGCTTCTTATCGTACTGTAATGTCAGGTTTTTTGAGACCTTACGTTGTTCACGCCAGGTGAATGTTGCTGCCAGATTTTCATTATTCTCGAGCGGACGGTGAACGTCGAAATCGTGGCGTGGCGGCTTCGCAAATCGGCGGTTGTAGTCAACCATGAACTCTTCGGCAAAGGCGTTTGCAGCCTCGGGTGTACTGATACCGCGGAGCCGCAGCTCCTTGACGAGGCGATCCTGCAACGTAAGGTGAGCCCGCTCAACACGACCCTTGGCAGAACTGGTATTGGCACAGATACCGGTGATGTTCAGCTCGTTCATGGCACGACCAAACTGAGTCTGGCCATCTCCGCCGATGGCCTGCTTGTTGTTGATCCTGAAGACACTGGCCTTGTCACTGTAGAATGCCAGAGGCTTACCGTAACGCTCCAGGTAGCCCCGGGTGGCTTCAAAATAGGTGAAAGTGGACTCAGAACTGACGAACAGAAGCTGCATCAACCTACTGGTCGCATCATCAACGTAAACAAGCAGCGTGCAGGCCGGACCACGATCCTCGAACCAGCGATGCTCACAGCCATCAATCTGGATGAGTTCTCCGGTGCAGGCCCGACGCGGTCGTGGCTGATGCACACGAGGCGGCCGTAACTTGCGGGGGATCCATAAGCCAGCCTGTGTCATCAGCTTGCGTACTGTCTCTTTGGCCAGATACAGCCCATGAACCTCGGCGAGCTTCTCACAGGCTAAAGTTGGGCCAAAATCAGCGTAGCGTTCGCGGATAATACGTAGTGCTCGTTCAGCGAGGCCCGGCATGAGTTGCCGGTTGCCAGGCTGGCCACGACGACGGTTAACAAGTGAAAGCGGCCCATGTTCACGATAGCGCTCCAGCAACCGTCGGCAGTGTCTGTCAGATATCTCAAGCCGGGTTGCTGCAAGACGTGTGGTAAGACGGCGGTCGATAACGTCCTGAAGGATCCTGAGTCGGTTTACATCGTTCATTGAGAAAAACTCCGTTCCGTATGCCGTCATGAGTCTCATCCTTTGAAAGCAGTGATCGCTGTGGTGAGACTGTAGCGCGGACATGTCTATTTGGTCTGAGACGGACATCTCAATTTAGCCACTACATATCTTATTCGCATAATCTATCTTATGTTAAATTGGAATGGTTTTAATATAGATTACGTTACATCATTAGCTAGATCTTAGGTTGCTGGCAATATCCCACACATCCCGTTCCCCTTTTGCGGCTTCGGCGGTAAGTTCTTCATGAGCAGTTGAATAGTGAATAAGAATTCAATTACGGCGTAAAAATAGCACGGTCGATGCAAAAACTGTTCTTTTGTTGGCATCGTTAAACAATGTCCCAGTAAATAATTAAAGGGTAGCTTGTGAATATATGAGTCGTCGGTGTATTACCCTCCGGCATAAACCACCGATCTTCATGGCGCAGTAAGGCTGTTTTCTCCTGAGCGCCGGCAATCGCTCTAACTGATTCAGGCGATAGCCTGAACGTAGCAGGAATCCACGTACTTGAGGGCGTGGGGGATGTCAAGCAGGTCAAATGCAGAGAGGATGGTACATTACCATGAGTAGTTAAACCTATCGCGGTTGCGTATTATTCCAGTATGAATGTCGTGTAAAAATGTGTTGCATTCATTTTTTATCGTTTTTATTGCTTTGCAAATAATACTTATTGTCTGCTTAGATTTTCTGGCGTAACCTTTATCTTGGTTAACAGGAATTATTAATACTCTTATTTCATTATTTTGGTAAGTGAGTAGCAAGTCAAGCTTACTTTATTTTTTTGTTGTAAGTGTAAAGCGTAGGTGGACGCGGTTATGTTCTCGTCATGTTTTGAAAATAATTCCGCTTACGCTTTACAGTTATAGCAAGACGTGTGGTATCTTCATGCACTGAATATCCTTGAACTGTATAATATAAATTGTGATAATTTTCCCGCTGTGAAGGGGGTATTTTTAGCTCCAAGTGAAATACAATCATTGGATGCTAAGCATGGATAGTTTCTGGTGGTTATTTTCGGTTGTGACTAAAAAACACATCCTACACAAGTAGTTTGCCGCCCCCGGGCGACCTTTTTTGGCTCTTGGATGAATGGTTTTTACTCCTTCCAGCTTTCATCGTGTCCGCTGTCTCCGGACGAGAGCCACCACGCCGACTTAGCTCAGCAGGTAGAGCAACTGACTTGTAATCAGTAGGTCACCAGTTCGATTCCGGTAGTCGGCCCCAGATAGAAAGTCAGGGATATGTACCAAACTGAAATATTACATGCTGCAATGTACATCTTTGGACAGGGTGTCTTCTTATTAACGTTTGGCCTGTTGAGTCTTCTGTTAGTGTATATCTGAATAAAGTCGAATCCCCCTATGCGGTAGGACCTACCAAGCAATGTTTCTTCGTCGGTATTATCAACGCGGGTCATTATTACTGATTAGATACTCACAGGCAGGCGCCAGCCCCTTCAGTTTAACCAGGTCCTCTAGTTCAGTTGTCCATCGCAATCGACTCTTAATCGGCAATCACACTGGTTCAGGTCTAGGGACTACATAATGTTCGCCTTTATATTTTGGGCAAGTATACGGCTTAAGGTAAGTTATTTATGAAGGAAGCTGAATGAAATCGAAAGCATATTTTATATCACTGTCAGTGATTATGTTATTTGCTGGCATTCTTTGTTTTGTTGTTTTCATGTTAAATTATACAATTCCTGGTTTTGTGAGGGCATCTCAGGACAGATTGCAATCGTATCTTACCTATTCGTATGGCCCAGTAAAATGTCTCAGTGTGAAAATAGATGAAGATAGCTGGGATGTGGTTTGTTATGGTGGATTTAAAAAGCAATCATTTGAATTTATAACCCACCGCGCTGAAAATGAAAAATCATATAAAGATGCATATTATCTTTTAGCGAAGAATGACAACGCCAAAAAAAGTTCACGTGAAGGGTTGATGATTTATCTTGATATTAGATAACCGCCATCTAAATCAATGCCGTTGAACCGCCATTAGCTCATCAGGAAGAGCAGACGACCAGAACGTTGTATGGGACGAGGTTCGGGGCCTCGATGGCGGACCAGTTCAGACCGGGCGGCCTGCGAAGAAGGTAATTCCCGGAGCGGCCGTAAGTTTCAGCATTTTTCGTCTATCGTGTTTGTTTCTCCTCCGTCATAAACAACAGGACCGATAATCAGTGCAGGCGACTGCCAGATGCACGGGGCACGTCACTCTCACCTGCTGTTATCCACGCACATAAATGCCGGGGAGTAGAGCCCGCCCACCGTCCAGGCCCCCTTGATATCCCTGACCTGCGCGACGTAGATGTAATTTCCCCGCGTTTTTGTAACCGTGTTGTAGAAGTTGCGCTCTACCAGCCCTGCCGGAACGTTGTCGCTGCCGGCTTGCGTCATATCAACGTCCATAAGCTGCCATCTGTTGCCCCCTGCGTGCCGGTAGGTAAAGTTGTAATCCCGGCGTAGTTTAAAGGTCTCCCCCTGTCGCATCACGGCACCGTCCATGGAGATGAGTCCCTTTCCGTCAGGGGTAAACGTGAAGAGGGTATTGGAGGTCATGTCAAAGTCATCGCTGGTGTTGCTCTGGCGAAACCAGGAGGCACAGGAGAAATCCAGTACCGGTCCCCGCAGCTGCATGACGGTCACAAGGACCATGACGATGAGAAGGAGCGCCATCAGGGTGACCATACGGGGCAGCCAGCTCACTGTGGTGCACTCCAGTCATTTGAGAGGTAGTCTCGGCACTGGAATGAGCCATCCCCGGTTCTGCGCTCACAGGAAGACACCCAGGCTTTGCCCTTTTTGCCGTGCGCCACGTTGCCGTCAATATGCACGTACAGTTCACCGCCGGGCGCGCAGGTCAATCCGGATGTGGTGATTAACGCTGTCAGAAGCGCCTGCGTGGGAAGGTTATTATCATGTTCATACATAGGTAAGGTCAGCACCCGGCAGCCCTGGTACGGGGCTGTGGATTCGAACGCGAGCGCGTAGGGGGCCCGGGTCTGCGGAATGTAATTCAGGTAAACCAGAGCAATGAGTACCGACAGCATCAGGCCGGCAAGGGGAAGTCCCGGCCGGTAGCGGGACGGCCGCCGGAAAGACGCGCTGTCCGGTGTATGCTGCGGCACCACAACATTGCCCGGCGGCACGAGAGGGGGCACTGTAACCTCCGACTGATATTCCCCCTGAACGGCCAGCTCAGGACTCAGCATAAAGCCTATGCGCGGGACGGTTTCAATCACGCCCCCGTCAAGCCCGAGGGAGCGAAAGACGCCGCGCAGGACGGAAATATACTGGTTCAGGGAGCTGTTCGACGGGTTCAGGCCGTAGTCTTCCCACACGGCCTTCATGATGGAGTCCCGGGTGAGGATTTCTCCCTGATGGCGGATAAGAAGGAGTAAAAGACGCGAGGCCGTGAGCGTAATGTCCACGCGTTGTTCAGGGTCCTCCTTGCTCATCAGGGTATTATCTTCAGTGTTGAAGATAATACGGTCATCCAGGTGATATTTCATATCCGGGAGGTGAAGGTTTCCTGTGGGCTTTTACTGTGTACAGAATACCACGATTCCCGTCTGTGTAAGAAAGTTCTTATAAGAAAACAGGAAAAGTCCATCGTTTGTTCGACGGCTTTTTGCGTGGTCCTGTCGACCAGCTTCCACATGCAATCAAAGCAGTCGATAACCGGCGACAGTTAGACTTTTGCGGCCGAGCCGCTGGAACTCCGGTAATGTCGGTAGTCCCAACAACACCTTGCCTGCAGGAACTCATATTCATGTAGTGCTCATTTCGCCGGTGCCGGGCATATTTCCCCACAGGTAGATTTGTACCCCGCTTGCCTGGTGAACTTAACAGTGAGTTCCGCCTCCCTCTGCTGTCTGCGGACGCACGGCCTTAGGAAACACCCCATGTTTGTTGCTACGGAGCATTCCTTGAAGGCCCCAATGAGGCTTTTGCAGCCCATATGTTACCAACGGTGCAAAACTGATCCGCCCCAACGGTTGAAAATTGATCCAGGGGTTAATCTGCTCCTCTGAATACAGGGGAGCTTATGATCACTTTTGAGATTCGTATGGAAATTAAAGTCCTGCACAAGCGGGGAATGAGCATCCGGGCCATCGCCAGGGAACTGGGTATTTCGCGCAATACTGTCCGCAGCCACCTGAAAGCCAAATCTGAAAAGCCGCAGTATTCACCACGCCCGGCATCATCATCACTGCTCGATGAATACCGTGATTACATCTCTAAACGGATCAGCGATGCACATCCCTACAAAATCCCGGCGACCGTTATTGCCAGGGAAATCATGGAGCTGGGCTATCGTGGAGGGCTGACTATCCTGAGGGAGTTCATCCGCAAACAGACCCTACCAGCACAGGCTGAACCGGTCGTTCGCTTCGAAACCGAGCCCGGACGGCAGATGCAGGTTGACTGGGGGACCATGAGAAACGGCAAGTCCCCCCTGCATGTGTTCGTTGCTGTTCTGGGGTACAGCAGAATGCTTTACATCGAGTTCACCGACAACATGCGCTACGACACGCTGGAATCCTGTCACCGCAATGCGTTCAGCTTCTTCGGCGGCGTACCGCGAGAAGTTCTGTACGACAATATGAAAACGGTGGTGCTCCAGCGAGATGCTTACCAGACCGGACAGCACCGGTTCCATCCTTCCCTGTGGCAGTTCGGCAAAGAGATGGGCTTCTCTCCCCGGCTGTGTCGCCCCTTCAGGGCACAGACTAAAGGCAAGGTGGAGCGAATGGTGCAGTACACCCGCAACAGCTTCTACATCCCGTTAATGACGCGCCTGCGCCCGATGGGGATCACTGTCGATGTTGAAACCGCAAACCGTTACGGCCTGCGCTGGCTGTACGATGTGGCCAATCAACGGAAGCATGAAACTATCCAGACCCGCCCCTGTGATCGATGGGTGGAGGAACAGCAATCCATGCTGGCACTGCCACCGGAGAAAAAACAGTATGACGTGCAGGTCGACGAAAGCCTGGTGACCTTCGACAGGCAGCCGTTGCATCATCCGCTGTCCATCTATGACACGTTCTGCAGAGGAGCCGCATGATGGTCGAACTGCAACATCAACGGCTGATGGTGCTTGCCGAACAGCTCCAGTTGGACAGCCTTATCGGCGCGGCGCCAGCACTGTCGCAACAGGCAGTGGATCAGGAATGGAGCTACATGGACTTCCTGGAGCACCTGTTACATGAGGAGAAACTGGCCCGGCATCAGCGTAAACAGGCGATGTACACGCGGATGGCAGCCTTCCCGGCGGTGAAGACGTTCGAGGAATACGACTTCACCTTCGCCACCGGCGCCCCTCAGAAGCAAATCCAGTCGCTGCGCTCCCTGAGCTTCATCGAACGTAACGAAAACATCGTACTTCTGGGGCCATCGGGCGTGGGTAAAACGCATCTGGCGATAGCGATGGGATACGAAGCGGTCCGGGCGGGTATCAAGGTTCGCTTCACAACAGCAGCGGACCTGCTGCTACAGCTGTCCACTTCACAGCGCCAGGGCCGTTACAAAACGACACTCAATCGCGGTGTCATGGCCCCGAAGCTGCTCATCATCGATGAAATAGGCTATCTGCCGTTCAGTCAGGAGGAAGCCAAGCTGTTCTTCCAGGTCATCGCCAAACGTTACGAAAAGAGCGCGATGATCCTGACCTCTAACCTGCCGTTCGGACAGTGGGATCAGACGTTCGCCGGGGATGCAGCCCTGACATCGGCGATGCTTGACCGTATCTTACATCACTCACATGTAGTCCAGATAAAAGGAGAGAGCTATCGACTGAAGCAGAAACGAAAGGCCGGGGTTATAGCGGAAGCTAATCCTGAGTAAACAAGGTGGATCAATATTAGGCCGTTGGTGGTGACGGTAAGTGGATCACTTTTTACCCGTTGTTGACACCATACGCCTCACCGCATTGTTGTATTGTTCTTTTGAAAGCAGTTTGTAACGAGTCAGGTCCGTTAATACGTAGGCATACATTTAAACGCCGCATTTTTAACACGCCCATCATTGCGGTTTCCTGTTAAGCTTTACATTTTGTTCGTCCCGTCTCGGTAGCAATAATGTCACGGATATGACACGAATAAAACATAGGATCCCTGAAACAAGCCACTCCTTTCAGGCGTTCCTCGTAATGTATACTCGATGGTTATTTCATTGAGCCCGGCTGTCCCGATAATTGCACTGTTCAGTGGTTTGTTATTAGCTGTCACGACGGCGTGCATGCCGTTAGAAAGTGCTACTTCATTTTCGCCTCGCAACCGCAGGGTGAACGACATTCCGGTGGTTCACTGCACCTGAGCCTTCCCCAAGGTGACGGCCCCCGTATACAGGCGCCCCGTGGGGCGGCGGAGCGCGACCGACACCTTCGCTATTACAGGCCGCGCTAATTTCACGTTCATCGCCTGCTATTTATTCCCGGCCAGATCACGTACGAATATCAGTAGGCGCTTTCTTTTTCAACGACAATTGGCAACAGCAATGGAGACCGTCCGTTCACACAGTGATCGTACGACGTTCATAATAGTCACGGGTATGAGACTAAGAGCACGCTCTCGCCCCGAAAATCCCCCGTGCGGTCCGCTTGTCCCCGAAGGGTGGAGGTAAGGTCGACCATCTGTTCTCCCGCGGCCCCGGATCGCTATGGACGTCTGCTCGGTACCGTGTGGCTTGGCGTGACGGATGTGAATGCCGAACAGATACGCAAATGCCTGGCCTGGGCATACCGGTACCACGGAAAACCCGCCCGGTCAGACTACGCTGTTCTGGAGGCCGAAGCCCGCCGTCAGTCAGTCGGACTCTGGTCAGAACCGGGTCAGACAGAGCCCTGGCGCTGGCGTAGTCTGCATCAGGAAGTGCGAAAAACGAATAAAAATTAAGGAGATTATTGTATGACTTTAAATTAACCGAAAGCAAACTGGAAATTCTTGTCGATACGTTAAATGCCATTATATGCGGTGAAGTTAATATTACACGTGAGCAGCGCGAAAATATGGTCAGGACGGTTGCAACTCTGGGAGGCTTAACGGAACGGCAGCGCCTCATCACTGCGGAAAAGGAAGCTAAAAAGCAGGTAAAAGAAGAAAAGGAAAAAAAACCACGCCTTCCGGATGAAGTTTTTCCTCGTTCCGGAAAACCGTGGGCACCGGAGGACCTGGACCTTATTCACTCGATTATTGCTGATATTCCGGATGACAGAATCGATGATCATATACTCTGGCTGTCGCAGAAACTGCAGCGCACCCCTTATGCCATCACCCTGAAAATTGTCAGTGAAGGCCGTATGAACGATGAATGGGCTAAAGGGTGGAAGCCTGCCGCGAAATCTATTCGTGAAGATTTCGCTCTGGTCAGGGCAAAGGCATCAGCAAGCAATGCAAATAATTAATAAACCATTGTCAACCATTAAGTATGGTCAATAATATGACTAAAGTTGGGGGTGGTAATATAAAATTTTTATTAGGAATTATCCTACTGCACTAAATATAATATTCACTCGGCCGATAATAAGAGAGTAAGAAAGGGGGCGGTGTGAACGATTTTCATAATTTAAGTATTTGTATTCAGAATAAGGATGTGGCAGGCGCAATGCGCGTGCTGCGTGATAAATCAGAATTTGCAGTGCGCAAAATTCTGGAGAAACTAAAGATCAGGGTCACAACGCAAACCGGCAGGGCATTCTGGCATTATGTTCAGGGCTGGCTGTTAACCGCGTGTCGCAAGGGGAATCTACAGCATGAATCATTCAGTACCCGACGTTCTTCCCAGTATCCGGGACGCCAGCCAGCTCAGTCCCGCAGCTCTCGATATGGTCAAACTTCTCGCACTTCTGGCCATGATTATCGACCACATCAATACGGTGTTTCTGTCGCCAGCCTTGCCGGTGATGTATGCGCTTGGCCGGATGGCCTTCCCCCTGTTCACGCTTATATGGGCGATGAACGTACAGCGCACCCCGGAACGACTTCAGAAGAGAGCCAATCGTCTGTGGATCTGGGCAGTCATCACGCAGCCGGTGTTCAGCCTGGCCTTCTGGCATCACCAGCCCTGGTGGGCCCTGAACATTCTGTTCGTGTTTGCCGGCGTCACGCAGCTGATTGCCCTGCAGTACCAGCACGGCCTGAAAGGAATGTTTGTGGGATATCTGCTCCTGGCCCTCATGATTTGGCCACTGCAGCTGGCAAGCTACGGGCTGGCAGGAATAACGCTGGCCATCAGTATGGCAACCGTTTCTGGCAACGAAAAACCCGAAGTGCAGCGTCTGGCGGCCATCACTGCCGTGCTGTCACTGATTTGTTTAAACGGGTTATCGCATCTCCTGGATATGCCCGCAGAAACATTATTACTGGCCACGCTGCCTACTCTGGCATTCCCCCTGGCAGTGGTTTCCTTCTGCAGGAAAATCTGTCCGGAGGGCCGCAAGCGTTTCATGCCGCGTAATTTCTTTTATTATGCTTACGCCGGCCACCTGGGGATTATTGGTCTGGTACAGTCTGCTTTTGGCTGACTTAGGATGACGTGATGGCTATCAGTGAGAAAGAGCTGATAGCCCGTAACCACCTGAGAGGTTATCGGTCGGGCTTAACTGGTTATTAGCGCAGGGCATGTTAAACTTCCCGCAGGGAAAAGGAGAGAAGCATGAACCATGAAAGTGATCTGACGAACCACGGCTTCAGTGAAGAGGACATTGTCCGGCTGCGGGCCAGTTCAGCTAAAACGGGTACGGAGATGGATACCCTGCTGAGCGATCTGGCAAACCGTTTTAAGGCCCTGATATGGGTGCTGTCAGTCATGTTACTGATTTTTGTGGCCACACTTTTGGCTGGCTCGAGGATGCATGCCATTTCCTTTGGCGTGGCTATTCTTGTTCTTGGCACTCTGTTTACGATTACCATGCCTTTGAAGCTGGCCTATAAATCATGGCATTACCGCCGGAATCTCATTTCCCAGCGTCATCAGAAGTGATCAGATCGAAAACAACCTTAGCCTTTACCCCCCATCCCACAATTTTCATTGTCAGTTTGCCCCGGGACATGGTGTCGATTTTCCGGTAAAAATCGGTGCTGATATAGTTAAACAGACGCCATGTTCCAGGTCTGGCCATTAATCCATAGACACTGTAGATATTGCCTGCAAGCGCGATCCCGTTGTATATCCCCAACCCTTTTGACGGTTCAAATCCCATGAATTTAGCGATGTTCATGGCACCATCACCAAACATACCCTGCGTGTCAGGTTCATTCAGGAACTGACGACCAACTTCACGGGTAATCGTGTTGGCCGAGTCGACAATCAGAATAGCCCCGGCAAGAACGCCAACGGGGGTCATTGAGGAAGTCAGCACGAAGCCAAATACGCCCTGCATACCTGCCAGCACCACTTTAATTCCTGAGATGACATAACCGACCATCCGGTCTTCATCCCTGACGTATTTGATCTGGGCATATAGCTTCGCATAACCGGTCTGGAGCTGACGGCTCTGCTCAAGCAAACTGGTGTTTTCGGCCTGCAGGTTACGCAGGCAGGTCATGCACTCTTCGTCAGACTTTGCCCGCCGGGCACGCTCAAATTCGCCATTAATGACAGATTTAATTTCATCGATGAATTTGAGACGCGTCAATCCATCCCCCAGATGTCGGGCGCCAACAATATTAGCGGTATTGACGAGTTTGCGGGCCTCCAGATTAATCATGGTTTCTGCCCAGACTCGTGCCTGGCTTTTGTTTCCCGGAAGAATTATATCCATTTTTCTCATCCTGATTGAAAATCACCCGTTAAAGCTTATCGCGCTCCCGGATTTAGGCAACCCTGCTTTAAAGGGTAAATGTATGCCGCGAAGCGGCATGGAGACGCCAGCCAGAGCTGAACTGGGTGATTCTGGTGAGGGGCGTCGTAACCGGCATCAGCCGTTACGGATTGATAGGTTCTGCCAATCCCATCCCTTTCCCTGCAAAGCTATACCCGCTTAAAGCTTTCCGATTGCTAATGTGCGCGGTCGGAGTGAGTCCGTCAAGGCCTCTGGCCGCTGACGGGCTGTATCTCCGCGTTAGCGCCGTTAGGCGCTTACGAGCGTGTATGAAGTGATTACCGCGACTTAACTACAGCTACTCTTGATACTAGTTACAACATCCCTCTTAAAGCGAGGGTGTTCCGGCCCTTTGGGCCGGGGCGGCGTCGGTTTAGCAGGGGTCAGGTATGTATGCGGTGCCTGGTTCTGGCGAGAACGGGGCCCGGCGCTTGCGACGGGAGGTACTTTTGATTTCCTTCTGAGCGCGCGGCCGTGAGGCCGCTGCATGCGAAGGCATTTTACGTTATCCACAGAGTGGCCCAAGACAAAGATCTACTCTGGAATGTAATGAACAGAGAGATAAAAAAGGTGAAGTAAGACTGTTTTGCGGAATGTCTTTTATTCATTTCCGGGTTACTTCACTTATTCGTTTGCGGATTTCTGTGTAAAAAAAAGAGACTGTGGCCATTGCGGGCCATAACGACCGGCAGAACGTCATGATGACCGGAAGAAGAAAGGAGTGAAGGATGAAAAATGAGCAGAATGGCCGAAAAAAACCAGCACGAAAAGCCCCGTTGAGGGGCCTTTAAACAAGAAGACTGTTGTGTCGTCTGTGACTAGTCCGGTGGAGAAAGCGCCAGATCCAGCTGGTAAAGATGCTGGATGGCCAGCGCCTTCAGGCGCTCAGATGTGCACCAGTACGCTTCGTCAGGCGGCATGGTGCGATAAATCCATTCAGACATTGCATGGAGTCGTTCATCTGCCGGCAGCTTTATCAGGTTGTTGGCACGTTTACGCTCCGCGCCTTTTTTGCGGCGGTAAACGAGTGCCTCCTGACGCTTACGGCCAGACCAGCATTTCCGCGCAGAGTGGGCCTGAACATCATCATGTTCGCTCATCACCCCTTCCCGGATCAGCTGCTCACGCTCGGCGCTCTGACGGAGCTTCTTCTCCTGTTCTTTAAACAGCTTGTCCATATCGACGCCCAGCATCTGGAATCCCACAGGGGTGATATAGACATACGTTGGCAGCCAGGTGCGGGATACACGGTCCCAGGCGCGTTCTTCCGCGAGACCCAGAACGCCAAACCGTACCTGTTCCTCAATAAGCCGTGAAAGGCGTGACACCGTCACCTCTGTTTCAGGAATGACATTGCCTTTTGCGTCCTTTGCACTGAGTTCTTTTGCAAGACGGGAGATACACATGCCGACGGTATGCTTGCCGGCATCACAGAAGCTGATGAGCACTGGCCAGAGCGCATCGAGCAGGCGCTGACGTTCCGGACGGAAGCCATATTTACGTCCCGCCTTACGGCGGCCGGCGACATAGAGAGGGTGACGAGAAACATGCATGCGCAGGCTGACCTGCCCGGTTTCATTGTCTTTTTTCACAAGGCGATTGTAGGCATGACCGAGCTGTCCGGAGAGCTTTTTATAATGCTCCGGGCGATACCAGGCCGGGTTCTCACATTTGGCTTTTGTGGAATGCTCACCGCGTTTGCGGCGGGTCAGTTTTTTGACCGGTGCAATGAGGAAATTATCCTGAGTGCCGGCATCGACATTCTGCCAGAAACGGGTTAGCTCATCTTTCGGTAGATCTGACCAGTGAACAGAAATCTGATTGTCATTCACGGCGGCCTGTTCTTATGGCGGCCGGGTGTTGTTTTCTATGGTGCATGCGTTATAATCCTTCACAGGCAACGCGCCTGCTTTTGGACCCCCTGATACCTGTGTCTTCCGCCAAGATGATGACAGTTATCGGGGGGTTTGTGCATTCAGGCTCCGGGAAATCCCGTAACCTGCTCCTGAACGTTTTACTGGACACGTCCTGTCCTTGTTTGTTTCCGGAAGTCCGCATTTCTTCCGTAAAACCATCTTCTGCCACCCGCCTGCCTCACCACAAAGCAGTCAAACCGTCAGTTTGAGTTAGGTCACAAAAGTAATCTGAATCAACAATCTGTCCCACCACAAGACGATCGCTGACGATCCGAATACTACCTTCTCGTCAGTAATTTTTCCAGATGTTAGACCAGATAACCGTCCGTAGTTTGCATGCTAATTATCCTTAAGGGACTATAACCGGCAGCGCTCGCCGCAGTATCAGGCCGGCAGGCCTGATCGAGGAAGCGCAGGAGAACGGAACGGGAAGATGGCAATTACGCGCGGAACATGAAAAACAGTCTCTGGCGGGAGACGTTCTTCGGACTGAGGATCATTTCACTCTGGTGGCTTTCCGGATTGCTGCCTGGAGTCTTTCAGCGGTTACGGCTTCCGGGAAAACCGTGATGGTGTCGGGAGTCGCCCCGCTAACGGGCATGACGACGATCCCCGGCGTTCCGGTGAGCCCCAGTTCCTCTGCCAGGTTACTGTTTTTCTCAAGGGACGCGGTATGGTCGCCCGGCACAGAGGCGGCCAGCCCTGCCTTTGACGCTGCCGCGAGTATATCCTCCGCCGTCAGCTTGCCTTCATTATGGCCGGTGGCGTAGATGGCATTGTGATAGGTGACATAGGCCTGCGGCCCTTTCTTTTGCCAGACCGTCAGCCCCTGCTGCGCAGCCTGAAGTGAAGCTTCCCAGCGTCCACCAAATATTGGCCACTCCTTAAAGAGGTAGCGGACGTCCGGCTGCGCTTTCATGACCTTCTCCAGCTCCGGCGCGAAGCGGCTGCAGAACACGCACTGGTAATCAAAGAATTCAATCACAGCGACCTTTGCATTATCAGGCCCGTAAGCCGGGGTGTCCGGATCATGCAAAAGGTTCGCCTGATTCTCCATCACGCTGAGTGCAAACATCTTCTGCTTACGTGTCTCCTGCTGTTCCTGCAGCTTACGACTGACCGTCACCAGTATCTCCGGGTGCGACACCAGGTAGTCAGCAGCGATTTCGCCGATACGTGCCTCCTGCTCCGGGCTGAATAAGGGCTGAGGGGCCGAAGCGTGTGCCATTGAAATAAAGCCAATGTATGTTGTAACTATTAATGCTGCTAATTTGTTTGCTTTCATAGCCTGATTCTCATGATTAAAAGGGGGATTAACGTTCTTTCTGAATGGTTCGGGTGAGGGTCTGTTCTTCACGCTCCGGCATGCGGCCGCGTTCAGTATTTTCTGCCGCCCTGAGCATGTCTCGTTCAGCGTTTGCCAGATCTGCAATCACACGCGATGCCCGCGACTGTTCACCAGCGGTCTTGTCAGCACCTTCCAGCTCGCTTCGGACGCCTGCAGCGGCTTTTATTTCCTGTCCATCGGTGTTTTCCTCACCTCTGACCCTGGCGATCACATCCGCATCCGGGTTGAGTGGTTCCGGTTTACGCGGGTTAATGTCTTCCGGTTTCAGTCTGATCACCTCTTCCTGTGGAACTTCCGCCAGCAACGACTCCGGCTGCCTGCTCCGTCCGGCTTCTTCATTGCGAACCTGGTCTGCCAGCATTTGCTCGCGCAGCTGCTGTACGTTCTGTTCGTCCGTCAGCGTGGAGACAATACCCGGTGACACATCCTGTTTTGTCCCACCGCTTACCTTAAGCAGCCATGCTGAAGGCGGTTCATCACCGGTCTGCCAGACCACGCCGTCCTTTGGATGATTTCGTACTGCATCGAGTGCAGCCGTCAGGTCGCTGGCCACTATCGTGTTTCCGGACTGACTACGCTGCAGCACGGCGCCACGGGCACGCTCTGTCATGACCATTCGTGTCTCCCCCTGAGTCATCCGTCCTTCCGGGCTGGAAACCAGGGAAACCAGGGCCAGGCCCGCACTCCTGCCATTGTTGTCATACACCGGCAGCGCCAGCGCCGGTTCAGGAAAGCGCCGGGTGGCCGGGATGATTTTTGCCGTCAGTGACGCATCCTGCATGCCCTGATGGCGCACCCAGGCGCGACCGATGGCCGTTTTATTCACCGGCTGCCCCATTGCCCAGATGGCTTTCGCCTGTTTGCGCTGCGTTTCCGGTGCCAGCGCATCGTGCGCAGTTTTGATATCACGCTCCGGTGTTTTTACCGCCTTAACCCAGTCCGCTTTCCCGTCGGTGTATATCTGGACGTGCTCTTTCACGCGTGAGGCTGAAATGTAGAAGGCACGACGGGAAGCCAGTGCCTTACGTCCGTCTTTCGTGCCCTCAAGCGCAATGACATAATCACTGCTGGCCCCCTGTGCGCCGTAGCCGGTGACGGCCCAGCCGTAGTCGATATGCTGCTGCGCCCGGACCTTCTCCGGATTGATGGTGACGCGACCGTTCTCCCCTTTCAGACGGATATTCCCCTCCTCGCTGACCGACTCCACCGTATAGCGCTGGTTGGCCATCTGCCCCTGTTCGCGATCGGTCGCCGTGAACTTAAGCAGATCGCCGGAACGGACTTCCATCTCGCTGCGGCGAAACAGCTGCACGTCACCGGTGATCAGCTCCTTCGGTGAAATCAGAGCAATCTTCCCTTCCTCATCACGTACCGTCACCGTTCTGCCGTTACGGTCAACGGCCACCACATCCTGGTAGCGGTCACCGCGTTTAACCACCATCCCTGCTTCCCAGGCCTCTGTTTTGTTGAACTCATGGCGCGTATGGGTGATTTTATCGAGCACAGGCACCTTAATGGCCTTCTCCCCCAGTTCTCCCCGCGCTGCAAGCGCGGCATGAATGCCGGCATTTATCGCTTTACGGTCGGCGTTCAGCTGCGCAATGATGAGCGTACGGGACCGCGCCTCCGGCGTCCGGTCCTTCCAGTCCGCCACGATGTCGTTAACGGGCGTCTCCGTTTCCTGAATCGCACTTTCCGGGAGCGCGGCTGAAGCGCTACGCGCCACACGGTCAGCCGGCTGGGTTTCAATGCGCTGCAGGGCCGCATCGATCCGGTTATCGATGATGTCGTGAACGGCGCCGCGCAACTGCAGGTCTTTCTGACGGACGATTTCCTTCATGATGGCCACATCCATCGGGCTTCGCTCCTGCATCAGCTTAAACGGCGCGCCCACGTCGACCGCTTCAAACTGGTCGATATCCCCCATCGAGACTGCACGTCCGCCGCCGCTGGCAATGGCCTGGAACAATGCCGCCGTATCCTGGTTGCCTGCCATTGATGATTCATCGATAAGAAACACCTGTCCTTTATAGTCAGGTTTCCCGCCTGCGGCCGTCGCCTGGTCATGCTCAACGACAAAGGATTTGATGGTCTGCGCCCGTACACCGACGTCGCTCATTTCTTTCACCGCCTGGTGCGTAGGAGCAAGCCCCGTCATCACCGGACGAACGTCCGCCGGTAAGGTCTCCAGTGCAGATATCACCGCCTTCAGCTGCGTGGTTTTCCCCACGCCGGCATAGCCCTGAATCCCGATAAACTGATCCGTGGTACCCAGCACCAGGGTGGTCGACTTTTTCTGGCCATCGGTGAGTCCGTTCAGCACGGCCTCCGGTACCTGTTCCAGCAACGGCTGCTGCGTACCTTTCCCTTCCTCCACCACGCGCAGAATGGCTTTCTCCATCTCCCAGGTGGACCGGGACACCAGTACCGGCTCTCCCCCTGCGGATACGGACAACAGCTCGCCATTTTTAATCATCGCGCCAATTTCATTCCCGATGGCTTCGAGGTCGGGATGATATTTCTGCGCTTCCGTCGCCAGCTTAAGCTCGCTGATCACCACGGTGCGCTGGTCGTTAATGGCACGCCACACGGCCAGACCCGCGTCCGTCCGGATGCTGTGATGCAGTGAATCAACCGCCTGACTGACGTCCTGGTGACCGCTCAGGTTTCTGACCAGCTGCACGGGAGAGGCATTGGTCTTCATGCGCTGCAGCCGGGCTTCAGCCCGGTCCTGCACTTCGGCGGTGAACACTTCCGCCCGGTGGCCACTCTGTGCCAGCGAGTTCATGGTCTGGGTCGATATGTCGCGGCTGTTGAGCGCGGCCAGCACCACGCCGGCGTCGTTATCCCGTCCGCCCGGCGCGGTTACGTAAGCATGTGACAGATAGAGCGGCTGGTCTTTTGGCAGCGTCAGTGTGTCTTCCCCCCGTTTAACCTCAATCCCCTTTTCACTTATCCCGGTCACCTCAAGACGATCTTTGGCCTTCAGGCTGTGCTCGCGGTCGCCCGCCACGGACAGCAGTTTTTCGCCGGTGGCCACGCTGAGGGTTTCACGGCTGAAGAGACGCCAGTCAGCGCTGATATCCCCGATTTTCATCCGGGTCAGCACGCCGTCACCGTCGATGAGCGAGAGGACTCGCGTGTCCTCATGCACCCGGTCAATCACAAAGGACTTACGCTCTTTTGCGTCCGCGCGATCTTCAAGCACCATGCCGGGACGGTACGAACCTGGCATGCGGCGCGTTTTGCTGTCGAGCCACACCGGCTGCCGGGCCTCTATCTCCACGCCGTCACGCCCCAGCTGCCCTGCGTTCTGCAGCGCCTCACGTACCAGGCCCGTCAGCTGCGCCTGTTCACGTTTGCCGACCACGACGGCGGTGACGTTATCAGTTCCTCCGCTCAGCTCTGCAAACCGGTTGGCCAGCGCCTCGTAACGGTCGCGTTTGTTAGGAATACTGACCACTTCGGCCTCAAGCCCGGGCGCAGGCTCCGTGCGGCGGGAGCGGGCAACCCCTGCGGACTCCAGCACGGACATGGCGTTACCGTTCGCCTGCCGTCCGGCACTGTCGAGAAAGACCAGCTGTGCGTCCTGCGCGCGCGCTTCGCCCAGCAGAACCAGCGTCTCCTTTAATCCCAGACGCTCTGCCCCTTCGATAATCAGCGTGCTCTGGGGTTTCAGGTGGAAATCACCGCTCAGAACATGCTGCCGGCTGATAATCCGTTCCCGCAAATCGTCGGATTTCGCCAGCGAAATGGCGCGCTCGGCAGAGCTGGCCAGCACCTGCACGTCACGACCGTTCGCGCCGGCAATACCGGCCAGCTGCGCGGTCAGGTCACGGATGCCCGCCACGCCTGACGGTGCATTCATCAGAACCAGGGCGTCCTTCTCCACAACTTCAAGCGCCGCCGGCGCGTACTGCGCCGGGCGGGTGAAACTGACGACTTTTGTGGATTTGAGATGCTCCTGACTCAGCGCCTGGATCGAGAGTTCATCCAGCAGGTGAATACGGGAGGTGAAAACCCCTTTCTCACTGTCCAGCGGCACAATCATGCCGTCCTTCAGCGCCGCATCGATGGCCACACGAATATCCTTAATCTCCGGCAGCCGTTCACTCAGCTCAGCGGTGGTCATCATCAGCTCGCCAAAGGTGAAGCGCGTTTTACTGTCGCTGAGCTGCGAGATGGCCAGCCGGACAGCCTCAGTCAGTTCCGGGCGGGGTATTTCAGTGTCCAGTTGAACGGCAGGTAAGCTCCTGGTCGCCGGCGTCTTTTCGGGAACGGTCTGTGCCGGGTGACTCAGCGTGTCAGTTTGCTGTGGTACTGGCTGACGGGACTGGCTCTCCGGTTCTGCGGGTTGAGCAGGTGTGTCGACGCTCTTTTCTGCCGTGGACGACGTCTGCAGAGAAGCCTGTTCAGGCCCGGCAGGAACCGGCTTAGCCTGGTGATCTCGCTCCGGCTGAGGCGCGGTCTCACGAAGACCTGCATCACGCGGCACCACGCTCTCCTGATACGCCTTCAGGTCAAATCCCTTCTCCTTCATCTGGCCCAGCCAGCGCTCCATCAGGCGCATCCGCGAAGGGTCAACTTTCGCCCTGCGGGTGTCTTTGGCGGCCACATCCCGGCTACGCAGCGTGGCTTCAGCCCCCACGGCCCCCTGAATTTCCCGGCCCCGTGATGAATATTCGTCCCTGACTTCTTCCGGAACGCCCTTGATCTCCCACATCCCATGCTTGCCTACTTCTTCCACTTCATGGCCGAGTGCTTCAACCCGCTCGCGCAGCGCGCTGCGATAGATTTTCCCGAGGGTGACCTGGTGCTTCATGACGGTTTCGATAAAGCCGGCGTTATGGATATAGTCCGTGGTCAGGGCTTTCCATTTGCCCGCATACTCCGTCATGTTGGCAATCAGGAGATGGGTGTGCAGCTGAGGATCAAGATTGCGCGAGGTATCATGCGTATAGGCGGCCGCCACCATCTTGCCGGTGTGTACAATGGACGTAACGCCGTCTTTCGTGTCGCGGGCCGAGATGAGCTTCTCCACATAGCCAGCCGCCACGCGGACGGCATGGTTATGTGCCTCCACCATTTCTTTATCATTGCCAATGAGCGCCAGAATGGACACGCTCTTGGGAGCGGAAAAGGTCAGGTCATGGCCCGGGCGGTGGACGTGCTGTCCGTTAACCTCCTTGCCCAGCCGTGAGCCGTCCGGCAGACGGCCCTCGAGCACGGCCGTCAGGTCATCGCCACGGACATTGCCCTCGAGGCCCAGCTCTTTTGCACCTTCCCCCATCCAGAGGCTCTGCAGGCTGCCCAGAAAATAGTAGTTATCGGAATTGCTGTAGTAGCCTGCAGCCTCGCCGGCTGACGCTACTGGGGCGACTGACATCATAGTTCAGGCTCTCTGTCGTAATAGTGATGGTCGTTTTCGTCGTAACCCGGGTCGTCCGCGTGACGGTGAAGTAAAATGTTCTCTTCTTCCTGCGCCAGCTGCCGGTGGGTGCTGTGGGCTTCATCCTGGGTCTGCGGTGTCACTGACTTCCCTGCCATCGTCAGACTCAGGCCGCCGTCAGGCAGTGCCGTCACCTTCATATCCAGGTTCATAGATTCGCCCGCATTCTCGCTGGCCTGATCTTCTCTCCCTCCTGAGGTGGCTCCGGTATTGAGTCGCCGTTTAAGCATCCCCAGCGCGCCGGCTGCTGCAGGCTCGGAGGGAGCATCCAGCTGAGTTCTGCTGCGGATTTTTTGCAGTGCTGCAGGTATTTCCGGATTAAGGGGCGCTGTCTCTTTTTGACGATTTACTGCAGGAGGAGAAGACCGAAGAGAAACGACGTTGTCTTTTTTGTCTTCGGTGACAGGGTCTGTCACCGTGCTGTGATTTTCAGTTACGACTTGCGTAACCACAGGCGCTGTTCGCGATGTGACGGGCTCCCTGGCTGGTACTGACTTCCGTTCAGGTGCAGCGCTGCGCGAAGGTTTATTTTCTTCCGCCGGAGTACGCGCCTCTTTTTCGACGGCCGATGTTGCCGGCGAGCCGGATGCCCCTGCAGACGAAACCGGAGCAGGACCGTCATCTGCAGAGGATGTCTCGCTCTCCTTCTCCAGCACTTCATCACCGGTCGGGAACGTCAGACCTGCAGCTGCAGCTGCGCGCTCGTTCTCCTGAATAACCCTCTCCAGCTCCGGACTCAGTGCATCGCGGATATTGCGCTCGAGAAGGCCTGCCTGCCGCTTCTTCGGCGCGCGATATTTCAGCTTCAGACGGACGACCGGATACTCCCCCGGGAGGCGCACATAAAAGTTGAGGTTCGGCAGACGCATGATCTGCTCGTAGTCGACAATCGGGTTATTGACCTCGTCCTTACCGAGGGACACACCGTCACGCACCTGGTCCAGACCGTAGCTGTTCTGCTCGCGGATTTTGCGCTTACGCTGGTTGCCCAGCTCCTTTTCCACCACTTCGGCCATCTCAGCACTCGGTGAACGACCGTACATACGGGTGTTCATCAGGTCGAAGATGCTTCTGGCCAGCTCGCGGCCGTAGACGTGAACCAGCTGGGCCATGTTCTGCATCCCCAGCACGAAACATCCGCCAAATTTACGCGCCTCGGCAAGCGTCTCGGCCAGCTCGGGGATGCGCTGCAGGCTGGGAGCTTCATCGATAATGAACCATACGCGGCGGTCGCTGTTCTCCCCCATGCTCTGCAGCATCAGCGTGGCCAGAGATACCCACAGCGAGATCAGAGGGCGTACACTCTTGCGGTGACGGGCCTGTGTTGAAATAAACAGCCAGCTGCTGTCATAGCGTTCCTGCGTCATCCACTCCCGGATGGTGAACGGCGGCTTCGTTCCGTCATCCAGCCCCTGCAGATAGCGAAGGGCTTTGGCGTAGTTGGTTACCACTGAGCGAATGGAAATGGCCGTTTTCTCTATCTTTTCCTCAACCAGATTGGCTGAAGGCGTATTGACCAGATATTCACGCAAACTTTTCATATCGAGTGACAGCAGGGTTTTGAGGAACTTCTCAATGCTGCGTTCCGGGTCCGTCGACATACGAATTGCAAGGTCGGCATAAATGGTTCTCGAGCTGGATACCCAGAACGGATCGGACTCTCCTTCCACCGGAATGAGGCTGGCTGCCAGGTTGTCGTAATCGACCGCGTCGACGCACTCGCCCCACATCTGCCAGTTGGCACAGCGCTCGTCGTGGGCGTTAAGGATGATATCGGTAGACGGGTTATAGTGGGTTTCTGTGAAGGTACAACCGGAGTCGTAGATGATGGCCCGGTCACCACGTTTGCGGATGTAGTCGAGTAACCAGCGTATTAGCGTCGACTTCCCCACCCCGATAGTGCCATGCATCAGGAAATTGAGTACCTCCGCCATCCTCACCATATGCAGATCACCCACGCGAAGGTCAGAGAACTCACCGTTTTTACGCAGCAGCTTATTCACTTCAGCAGGCTTGTCAGTCAGCTGCATCCCTGAAATGTATTCGTCTTCACTTTCCTTTCGACCGATATTGGCGATAAACCATGTCACGGCGATAAACACCACCATACTGAACAACCCGCTGGCGCCGGCCGCCCACTGCAGCTCAGTCAGGCACTGGTTGCCCATCTCCTGCATGTACAGGTCGGTATAGATCTGCGGCAGGGTCATTTTGAGCACCATCATCGTCGCGGTTGGCGCATACCAGTAGTGGACGTCGTAGATTTTTGGCGTCCCCGTTGCCGGCATCAGATCGATAAAACTGCTGTTGATGCTGGCGAACCACCACAGGGAGCCGTTATCAAGGGCTTCCTGTGGAATTCGCCAGAGAAAAATGGCGGTAGTCAGCACGGCGAACAGGATGAAGATCCAGAATCCTATCCAGTTGTTCACCTGAATGAACATGCGCCAGCGGTAGGCGGTCATCTGCCCGCCCTGGGTGAGGTTTTTTCCTGCGAAGCTCATAGAGTGTTGTCCGGCCGTTATCGCATCACCTGCGCGGTGATGTGTGTTATCAGAGAAGAAACGTTGAAAAGGTTGCTGTAAAAGGTGGTATCGCGAGGGTAAAGCGCCGGTTTATTACATCAGGCTCAGCTCATATCTGGCCTGCTGGCACCCGTCCTCCCAGTCCTGTTTATTAATGTATGCAGCCACAGAACGGACTGAAGTGGCCACATCCCTATAAGCCGCTGAGTGCCACTCCCGGGGTTCCAGACCATAAAGAGTGAATTCATAGCCAGCCCAGCCAGCAATGATGGTCATTCCCTGCCCTTCTGGAAGTGAACCAAATACATTCATATAAGCCCTCGCTACCATCAGCTCACTTTCCAGATGGATAAGCGACCAGAATTCAGCAGAGTAATCTGCACGTTCATTTATCTGATGCATCATGATGGACGAACTCCTTTGAAATTAAGGACGCAACGCTCGCCGCAGACAGGGCTGCGCCATGCGCAGTCATGCGAGGAAGCGTAATTACTGGTAACTGACAGAAAGCACTGACGCACCCTGCCCGGAATGAGCACGGTTAAAAATCAGCTGTGAGGGAGAACGGCTGCGACGATCGCCGCAGCCGCGGGTATTACATGATGCCAGCGATAGACTTGGCCAGCTGCGCTTCCAGGACAGGTTTTGCCTCTTCAAACTTGAGGTTCACCTTGTTGGCGTTGGATACCACGCGGGTCTGGTATTTAGCGCGGTTGCCCTGCTCTGTGCTGGTCTGCAGCTTAATGCCGGACGTTCCCTGCTTAAGGGCGGCAATATTGTCGGTCGTGACGGCCGCTTTGCTGCGCTCGGAGATCTGCAGATCGGTCACCATCGTGTAGTTAACGTCTTCGACCATTGCATCAGCAGCCATACCAATCAGCCCGGTGGCAAGACCTACACCCAGCGTTGCGCCAGCTGACGACGAGTTATACGCCGTAATACCCGCACCCAGTGCCGCACCCATTGCCGCACCTTCATACCCGGTCTTAAGGAATCCCTGTGCATCACGCAGATCCATTTTCTCGGCTTTCAGCACGTTTGCCTGAATCCAGTAGTAGGCCGTGTCCGGAGAGCTGGAGACGCGGTAGCCTTTCGCGGCCAGTTCATTTGTAATTTGTGCCTGCAGACCAGACATGTCCTTGTCAGAGGTATTACGGATCTGCAAATAAACAGTCTTCTCTGATGATGGCTCCAGCCAGATGGTTTCACTCATCTGGGTTTTGACATCAAGATTACGTTTCTTCACCGCTGTGGACATGGCACCACAACCAGACAGAGCGAGAGTAGACGCGATCAGACCAACAACGGCTAATTGTTTTAATTTCATGAATTCATCCTGTGCATAGAAAAACGTCCCCGTTAGCGAGATATAGCTAACAGAGACGTTATCGGCTGATTTGAAAGGGAATTTAGGTTAAATAGATGGCTTACTTAGATTACTACAAAAATTAAGGGGGCCATTGCCCCCTTACTCTCAGTATCCCCGGTTAGGGTCATACGTATTTGAAGGTTCGTTGAAGTTTGTTCCCCAACTGTTTCCGTGTATATCCAAGCCAGAGATGCCACCAACCATTGGCATTCCTGAGGCAGGGTTCACAGTTATTCCGTTACTGAATGAATCGTTGAAGGAAGTATTCAGAGGAATATTTGTTATTCCACCATCCTGGAAACTCATATGACTGCCTGAAAAGCTGATAATTTTGTTGTCACTAGTGCTAAGGAGTTGAGCCTCATTATCTGGCAACATATGAGCGATCCCATTCCGGATAACATATATCCGGCCATTATCTTCATCCTTAAGAAGGGTATTATCCTTGAAAGTAATAGGCCGCAATACTGTTCCCACAAAGATGAAAGCTATCAGCGAGTGAACAGCTATGCCTGCTATGAGAGCACTTTCGGTATCATTGCCAACAAATGCCACCAAGAAAGTTAGCAAGACTGCAAGCATCGTGTTACACAGTAGTGTCGCTTTTAAGCTCATCCCTCTTTTGCTGTTTCGTAACTTCCAAATGCAGAACATATATATGGCGCTGGGTATGACTGATAAGAGCATGCTCTTAGCCATAAATGGCACGTCAAAAAGTAATTGCAGGCTTACAGAATAAGCTGCATAAATGCCGATTGGAATGAAACAACAATAAGCACTTACCTTTTTAGTCATTTTACCCTCCAGTTTTCTTCCTTAATTCTGCCACTCTCTGTTGCAGCTCATCTGGTTGGAGATCATTAAACGGATTGAGTTTACTTGATTGATCCAGTTCAGCTTCGGCACGACCAAGCTTGAATCGCCCTTGACCGATTAAGTTTTCTCCTTTCAGGATATCACTGGATGCCTGAACAGTGGATTGTTTTTTGCCAATTTCTCCAGCAGATTCGTTGATTTTATGCTCATTTTCAGATCTTTGTTCCGCCACTCGACGCTGTAACTCATTCTGGGGACCAAAACCCTGCGAGGAATGTTCATGCAGCTTAGCCTGATTTTCTTTGAATGACTCCTGCATGGCATCACCACGTACTTTTTCTCCGCCAGCATTAATGCCTGAACGGCTATGAGTAACTTCACTCCCCTGTCCATACGTGGTTCCTTGCTCCCTGACGGCTCCTGAATGTTGGAACTCAGGATGCGATTCTGCAGTGTGGCCGGTCCTTTCATCTGCAGTGGTGCGTCCACCGGCATCAACCATCCCTGCCGACGAGGTGATATTACCTGAGCTGCTTCTCTGTCCGCCTGTTTGCCCTTGATGAACAGTTGACTGCTCACTACTCGGCGAAACAGAATCGTCTGTTCTGGCTGAATAATTTCCACCCTGCTGGCCTCCATATTCAACGCCCTGAGTCGTTCTGTAAGTCTGGGCATTGCCAATACCTCCCGAGCTATGAGCACCGCCATCCTGAGAGCTGTAACTAACTCCAGCATCTTGACCAGATGAAGCTGATACCTGTTGACTGCCACGCGCTGGCTGAACGATATGCTCCCCACTGAATGCTGCATGCTCCTTGCCGCTGGTAAGATCTGAACGGCCCTGCTGATAATCCCCCATGATTTCAGGTTTGAGACGTTCATTTACGAATTCCATCGCTGCTTCTCGCGCCGACGGCGCACTTGTCAGCATGGACTGTGCCTTATCACCGTATTTATTAGCCGCCCAGTCCACAAACTCCTGCGTATAGTTCGTATCAAGGCTTGCACTCTGATTCTGTGCAACAGTGGCCATACGGCTGAACTCGTTGCTCTGCGTGGAACTGGTGGTGTACTGATGGTACTGGCTTTCTGCATCATTGAGCGTTGCGGCCAGTTGCTGAACATTGCTGCTTGCAGCATTCTCAGAATGATTTGCGCCATCGGTGATACGACTACTTTTAACCATATCCATACCCTGGCGGAAGTCATTAACTGCCTGGCCATTCTGATCATGTCGCATATCCTGCGAATGGGAATCAGAATCCTGAATTCCTCTGGAGCTGCCCGTAGAATGCCGCAAATCGCCTGAAATACTTCCTTCGGCACCAAACTTAACAACGCCCAGATTAAGTCCCCCTCCGGCCGTCCCTTTAATGCCTGCCGATACAGACCCCTGATTACTGATATCCATCAGTTTGTTATAGGCTTCCTGTGTCGAGATGTTGTTTGCTTTCGCATAACTCTCAGCGGCAGACAACATCATGCCAGCTCCGCGTGTCGCATTAGTGGCCTGGCTGTTTTCACTGCCTTGGATCAGGCTGTCACTGGTACCGGTCTGATGAGAAAGCTGGGAGAGCTGCGACCAGCCACTGGTAACGCTGTGGTTGTAGCCATCGAGAGCAGTCTGCGCCTGTACCTGCGACTGGCGGGCTGACTCCTGGAAACCACTGCTGGCCAGCTGGCTGAGCTTCATGTTCACCGGCAGATTCGACATTGCACCCGAGCCGTCGATAACCGTATGGCCACCGGCCGTCTGAGTCTGCGTGGAGCCATTATCCGCCTGCCAGGTTTGCTGCCCCTGACGCTGCATCAGGTTGGTATCCATCTTGTTCTGGCTGACATTGTCCATCGACATGTTGTTAAACGACCAGTTTCCGTCCGCCGTGGTCGCTGCCACACCTGCTGACGTGAAGGCGCCCGAGCTGAGTACGCTCCCTGCCACCTGAGAGCCCATCGCCGCAGCACCTTTGGTCAGATAGAACGACAGCACCGGAATGGAAAGGGACAAATACCCTGCCAGATTCGCCACGTCCGAATGCTGCAGCGCAACCACATCCTTGTTGGCCAGCACCAGGGGCGTGCCCCCGGACTGGCTCTGCAGCCAGTAGTTGGCGGCATAGTTAAGAATGGCGAACATCACCGGCCACATCTGGAAATAGATAAACCCGGAAACGTATATTTTTAGTGTGTTCAGGCCAAACATAGTGTGATTGGATGCGGCCAGCGCAATCATTAGCGGGAACAGGCACACAAGGATAAGCATCAGCAGGGACTGTGCGAACGGCAGCGTGCGAGTCGCCAGCTCGTTACCTGCAGCCCAGGCGAGACGCTGTTTGGTTGCAGCGTTCTCTGTAGCCAGATTCAGCAGGTTAGCCGTATCGGATGAGCGAGCCGCAAAACCTTTAATACCCTGCCTAACTGCACTGTTCGTGATGTTGTTCTTCATGATCTGCGCAGCAGTCATACCACCGGCATAGAAGAACCCGTAACTGTCCCCCATTGAGTTGGCCAGAAGCGCCGCGCCATTCAGCTTGTTGCCGAATACCTTTCTCGTCAGCCAGGTGAACGTCGCACTGCCCGGATTCACGTCGGTATTCGCCAGCTTCTGTATCTCCGTTGCGGCCTGCTGACAGGTCAGGAACTGGCGCGTGGTGGAGGTCATCTTAAAGATGCCCCGCAGCGGGCTTGGGTTACTGGTTATCAGTGTCAGCGGGTCTGTGGAGTTGAGCAGCTGATTGATCGTGTATTTGCCATTCAGCAGAATGTCGCCGATCACACAGTTTTCCACGTAGTCGGGCAGCATCTGCGCCAGCTCCGGGTTTTGCGTGGAAAAGTCACTCGTCTCCGCCACAATCTGCGAGCCAAAAAGCATCCCGGTTTTGCTGTAGGTCACTGAGTCGGGTCTGGCCATCAGCATGTCGTAAACCGACGCCATCTTGTACCCGATACTGGTAGTAAGAGACGCGATAGCCGCCAGGCCAACCGGTACGTTATCGGTGACCCAGACCGCCCCCGGATCAGAGAGGTCAATGACCTGTACTGAGCGTTTCGGTACCAGCAGGATGGATGTCAGGATCATGAAGACCGCCAGCCACTGGACGAAAACCATCGGGTTACGTTGTTTGATGAAGGTAAGCAGTACGGCAAGCACCCCAAAGGTGCTGGCAATACGCAGTAAAGTGTGGAAAGTATTCTGACCGACAAGGGTGACGACGGCGTCCAGCGCCGTTTTCCACATTCCCCCGCCATAAATGGTGTATATCTCAAGCATCAGCGATCACCCCAGTGATAGTTGCTTTGATAGGAGCCTGAAACAATGGTGGACACCTGCTGCTGCAGGTACTGCATGTTGCGGTCGATACCGTCCAGCGCGTTCTGGTCAGCCGCAGACTGCAGCTTCATGTCGGCCAGCAGTCCCTGCGCATGAATAATGTTGTCGCGTAGTTTTGCGGCAGCTTCTTCAGGGAAGTTCTTGCCAGCCAGAGACAGGCTTGCCTGTTTCACCAGCTCCTGGAGGTACTGAATCATCAGGTCCTGGGCAATGAAGTCGGAGACCTGCAGAAGGTACGTGGCGCTCATCCCCATACTCTGGGCGTTAGTCAGATACTTCAGCACCGGTACAGAGGTGGTGTTCACAAAGCCTTTTTCCTGATCGGTCAGCGCAGTATCGTCGACCAGCTTGTTCTGCATTGAGAGCATCAGGTTTTTAACCAGCGTAACCAGAGCGTTGGACTCGGAAATCGTCAGATTGGTGACAACAGGTCCCAGACACAGTGTGGACTCGTCACATCCGTAGACCTTCGCCGTTCCCCCGCGCATCAGGACTTTAATCAGGTCGCGGTTATCAACCAGCGGCGTCAGAATTGTCACATCGCCATTCTTGTTGAAAATGATGGAGCCGACGGTACTCATGACCAGCTCCTTCAGCGCGCGGTCGTTGCCGAGAAGGCCATTCTTACTGAGGGTGTCCCAGATAAGGTTTTTGTTCTTCAGCACCTGATCCTTCTCAGCATCACCGGCTTTAGCCGTGACTTTGTCGCCCTGTCCTCCGACGGTACAACCCTGACGGGAAGCCGCCCAGTCGGAGAACATGTTGGTTTCGCCGGCAATGTCCTGGCAGATTTTCTGCTGGGAGACCTGCGTCACTGGCCACAACCCGCCGATGATGCCCTGAGCAGCCTGGCATGAACTCATGTTCATGGAGTTAACATCACTGGCCAGTTTCTGCAGGAAATCTTTAGCCTGCTTCAGCTCCGGTACCATCGTCTGCAGGGCCAGATCGAAAGCATAGCCGGCGGCGTTGCTCATGATTTGCTTCACGAATCGCTGGATTTCCTCGCCGCTGATCATACTGAACGACCCGAGATAGGCATCGATACCGCCGCAGCCGGCGTTAAGGGAAGGCAGCTGCATCGAGATCAGCTGGACGTTTTTTACGGGGTTCCGGAGGTATACCGAGCCACCGGAGAAGTACCCTGCCGCCTGCCCCTGCCAGGCCTGCGCCTGAGTCACGTTGCCGCTGTAGCCCAGATTATTGAAGAAACCGTTCAGATCGCCGTTGACGTCCGCCTGAGCAGGCAGAGCAGCCAGGCCTGAGAAGAACACGATCCCTGCCGTAATAAGCGCCTTAATCATTTGGCACCTCCACAGCTTGCGTATTCTTGCCTGCCGGGCTGTCAGCACGGTTAATTTTGCGGCATAAATATCTGGCCAGACAGAACCAGCTGCAGACGAGTAAATTCACCGCTATGAGCACGCAAATCGCGCCGATAACGCTCCAGAGCAGGTACTGCGGATAGTGGATGAGAAGCGAGAGCGTAAACTGTTCGGCGCGGTCAACGGACATCGCACTGAGCGTTGTGATGGCGCACTTCACGTATACCCTTTCGACTACGACGGTAAAAATTAAGGCATAAAACAGTTTCAGAGTTAACAAATCCGTCCATTTTCGGGTCTCAGTATCCGCACTACAGTCTTTCACTATCGCGAAAGCCTGGTTTCGGATAAGCGTCTTCAGTCTGGTAAGCCTCATGCAATCTCCTCCCGGGGTTTCCTGGCCAGGGTCTGCCGGCAGACGTAAAGCCCGGTGACGGTGAAAAAGAATCCGATGCTCAGCGAGATTAGCAGGAGCACCGGAAAGTCCTGCAGACAGGTTGTCAGTTCAGGGCGGTCCATAACGCTGACCACCCGGTGGGCAAGCACCCCGTAGAATGCTGCGGACACAAGCAGCGTCACGCTGAATAACAGCCACACGCGCTCGGTACGCGATAACGCATACGTGTTTGTCGTCATTTTGTAGTCCGTTTGTATTACTGAGGGGTGACCTGCGCGCTTGCCGGCATTGGCGGCAGCATCTTCGGATCGACGTTATCCATGTCTGCCTGAATCAGGCTGGCCATCCGACTTTCAAGTGCGGGGATGTCCATCACGCCCTGGGTGAGTGGATAGGCTTTCAGGGTGTTGACGTTGACCATAAAGGCCGTCGGTGTCGCAATCGGCAAACCGTTTCCGAAGAAGGTGACAATCTCATCTGCGATGGGAGAGTTAGGGTCCGTCTTACGCGGGATCATCGGGGTCGGGTAAGATACGTCCCCGCCGCCGTCAAGGGTGTACGGGTACACCCTGATGGCATGCTCATCAGCCCAGCCCTTCAGCAGCGGGTCAAACTTAGCGCTGTACTGGCAGTGCGCCTGCATAAAGAGCACCACGGCATAATCTTTCATGTTAGCCCGACGTCCGTCCGGCAGCGCCATCAGGCTGGCTGGCGTGGGTACCGGAATGGTGGAGGCGGTGATGGCTGGAGCATCAGCGGAAGAAGCTGTTTTTGTCGCTTCAAGCGCCATTAACTCCTCACGCGCACCGGCGTTTGCCAGCAGGGGCAGGGATAACAGGAGCGCAGTGAATACGGATTTAACGTTCATGATCGGCTTCCTTATGCGCCTGCCCTCTTTCGTAACGGAACCAGCGATACACGGCATACACCATCATGCCAGCCGCCCCGGCCCACATACCATTACACAGCCACAAGAGCCCTTGCTGCGTATGTTCCACGGACCAGGTCATCAGCTCGCTCAGTACGCGCGCCATCGTGCCCCAGAAAATCAGTCCTGCGAGAATAGCGGGTTTCATTCGTGTGTCTCCTTGTTCTGCCGTGCCAGAACCGAATGCAAGTCTGGTTGCGTATTCCGATGATTTCGATCAGTGATTCCGGCGATTCCGATCACGCTTCTCGCGCTGGTTATTTCTTACTCTAGTTTTTAACTCGTCTGATCGGTTTGCGCCAGTTTTCGCATGGATTCTCCTTTGAGCTCAACCCGGTGACCGTTATGCAGAAGCCTGTCCATCAGCGCATCTGCAACCGTCGGGTTACTCACCAGTTTGTACCATTCGTTTACCGGCAACTGGCTGATGATGATGGTACTTCCTCGCTGGTAACGGTCCTCCATCACCTCCAGCAGGTCTGATGCCTGTCGCGTATTCAGCTTTTCAAGGCCCCAGTCATCAAGGATGAGCAACTCCTTTTTGGATAGCTGCAACAACTGTTTCTGGTAACTGCCGTCAGCATGACCTATGTTCAGATCATCCAGCAGTCGCGTTAACCGGTGATACGCCACCTGGATATGCTGCTGGCATGCCTGCTCCCCCAGGGCACAGGCTACATACGTTTTCCCGCATCCTGTTGGGCCTGTGATCAGGATATTTTCGTGACGGTGTACATATGCCCCCGTCATCAGTTGTGAGAGCAACTGCCTGTTCAACCCTCTTTCCGGGCGATAGTCCAGTTGTGACGGCTGGGCGTCCAGTCTCAGTTTCGACTGCCTCCGCAGTCGGTTGACCTTTGAGACCTCACGCTGCAGCAGTTCGTGCTCCAGAAGAAGGCTGAGGCGCTCTTCGAAGCTCAGTGAGGTATAGGTCATCGGTTGTGACCATTGCAGTTCCAGTGCGTTACTCATGTGCCCCAGCCGCAGGGCGCGTATCTGTTCCAGCAGGTTGTTTTGCATCTTTTTTTCCTCAGTGGTAGTACCCGGCACCGCGTACGTTGCTGTGCTCTACAGGTGTGTCATCCGGCGTATCATCCTGCTGCCGGTCCCGGTGGTTTCTCAGCAGATTCAGGATCACCTGCCGCCAGGGGCGTTCCAGTAACAGTGCCTGTTGACAGGCATTTTCCAGCCGGGCCTCTCCATATTCCCGGCTGAGATTGAGCAGCCCCAGGCAGGTCCGGTAAGCCTGCTCAGGGTGGGAGCGGTGATACAGATGCCAGGCCACCACTGCCCGGGTTGCGCTGCCGATACTCTCACCCCATGACAGCAACCTGTCCGGGCTCCACCGCTGCTGGCGGTGAGACTCCGGCATATGGTCTGTCTGCGTGGTGAAGCCCCCTTGTTGCTGGGCCCGTGGATGCTGGGCGACCAGTATTCCCTTGTGATAGAGGCGCACGAGCCGGGCACCGGCTTCGATGTCGATATGGCTGCCAACCAGCGCGTGAGGCACGGAGTATGCATGTTTTCCGTACAGCACATGGTAGTCCGGGCCAACTTTTGCCCTGCGGATATCAACGTATTCATAGGGGTATGGCGGCAGCGCTTTCAGCGCAGGTTTATCCAGTTGTTCGAACTGGCTTTTCCGGCAACCCGGTAACCGACGGAACGGGCGCTCATTCAGATCCTGCAGTAGCTCACTGATAGCCAGATTCAACGCGGCCAGCGTATGGAACACTTCGTGTCGCAACCGCATCAGGATCCAGCGTTCCACGACCTGAACGGCATTTTCGACTTTGGGTTTATCTTTGGGTTTACGCGGACGAGCCGGGAGTACTGCTGTGTTGTAGTGCCGGGCCAGCTTGCGGTAGTTCTCGTTCAGTACCGGCTCATAGCGGTCTGCGTGGGTGACTGCCGATTTCAGATTATCCGGGACCAGCAACAGGGGAACGCCGCCGAAGAACTCGAAGGCTCTGGTATGTGCCATCAGCCAGCTTTCCTGGCGTTGGTTTTCACAGGCTTCGACGTAGGTGTAGTTTGAGGCACCCAGCGTGGCGACGAAGATCTGCGCCTGTCTCACTTCCCCCGTATCCGGGTTAACGATGGGGATTGTGGGCCCGCAGAAGTCGAGGAACAGCTTTTCTCCGGCGACATGATGCTGGCGCATACTGCGTTTTTGTAGCTTCAGCCAGTCGTTGTAGAGGTTGCAGAACTGGCTGTAGCCATAGGCGTTTTCGCCAGCCACCTGTTGATATTCCTGCCAGAGCAGGATTTTGGTCATCCCTTTGCGTTTTAGCTCCTGATGGCATAGCGGGAAGTCCGGCATGTTTTTATGGCTGTCGCTGGCGCTGGCGCGTCCGGCATAGAACAGCGCTTCGAGCTGAGACTCCGCCATATCTTCCGGCAGAGGCCATGCCAGCTGACTGCCTCTGAAGCGGGTCACTACGTCAGAGATAGTGCTGCAGCCTATATTCAGGCAGGCCGAGATACTTCTGTTGGCCAGGTGGCAGTCAAATTTAAGGCGCAACACTTCTTTAATTTTACTCATCCGCGTTCTCAGTCTTGCCATGGGGACACTCCTCCGGAAGATGCGTTATCAGGAGAAAGTGTTGTCCATTGTTTTAAAGGTGAAAAGCGCGGGATTCCGACAACAGGATCACCGATTCCGACAATCCGATCACGGATTCCGGAGGCAGGATCACCAATTCCGATGGATGGCCAGATTTGGCCGGAACAAATCGGAATCAGCGGTCGAATTAAATCGGAAAGTGCGATCGGATTACATCGGAATCAATGGTCGGTTTGGGTCGGAATATGCACTGGTGACATTTTCTTTCGGGCGGCCAGGTTCAGGCCTCGGAATACAAACCACACTCCAAAGCCAAACATCACCGAGATAATCCAGGTGTTGAGCAACGTTGCATCTGTCGCACGCGCCCACGAATCGCTGTCCACAGGGCCACGCTGACACAACACTTCAGGCGGTGCTTTCGCTAAGGCAGGAGGCACAGGCTTTAATGACTCTCCGGGTTCAGGTGGCGAGAAGCTTCCTGCCACATTTTCATTAACACAGCCCATCACCTTGCCGGCAGGCGCCCCCTCAGTCAGGTGATGAAAGGTCGTCAGGTATTGCCGGGAAAGTGAGCCGTCTGACGCCGCCAGCATTACAAACACATACAGCATCAGTGCCGGGCCGAGGACAAAGGAATACAGGGCCGCCCGCCCTGCATCGCGGATGAGGGTAAACAGTGTTTTTGTCATAAAAGGCTCTCAGGAATTGGGTTTAAAGCCGGTGGCCACGTTCAGGAATCGCTTCGACAGGTCATCCTGCGTCATGAAGCCGTAAGACAGCGCGCGGTAATTCTTGCTTCGTGGGTCAACAAGGTAGAGCGCCGGGAAATGCGTAATATTCATTGACCGGGACTGCCCCGTATCCGGACGGCTCTGCGGCAGGGAGGCTGCCACCTGGCCATCAACCGATACCGGTATAAGCGAAATCCCGTTGGTTTTCGCAAAGTCCGCCACCACACCCGCCATCTGCACATCAATCGGGTCACTGCCCCGGTAGAAGTAGAACAGACCGTACTGCTGCGCCAGCTGCTCCACGGCGCTCTGCCGCGTCTGCTGGTCGCGGGTCTGCATAAACGGCGCCATGCTGTTGTAGTGCGGATACTCCAGGTTGTAGTCGAGGTCCGGGTGGCTCAGCTGCGCCGCCGCAAAGGACTGGCTGAACATCGATGCCCGATCGGTCCAGAATTTCTGCCAGCGCAGGAACGTCGCCGTGTTTTCCCGGGAGGGAAACAGGATGGCGCGGTTAAGCGCCTCCTGTGTGTACCCTTTCAGCACCCGGGCCTGTTCCATAGGGGACATTTTGCTGAGATCCGGAATGGCCTGCGGTGCAGGCTGTTGTGGCTTTCTGGGCTGCTCCGGCGGCTTTTTCGGCTCGTTGTACCAGGACCAGCCGGTGAACGGCTCTGCCGGCGTCACAATCTCCTCGGCCATCACCGTATGGCTCGTCAGCGCCATAAGCAGGCCACAGAGGACATGCTTCATTTACCACCTCCCTGCTGATTCACCTGCGCGGCAATGCGCTCCTTAATCTGCTGGACCTGCGTGCTGGTATCGGGGATTTTCTGGTTCTTCATCAAATCCTCGTAGAAGTCAGAGAAGTTGATTTTGTCGAAGTCGATACTCTGCAGCTCCGGGACGGTGATTCCCCGACAGTTCGGACTGTCGCCGCTGCCGAACTTAACGCCCAGCTGGTCGCGACGCCCCTGCTCCTGAATGATGCGGGCAAGCTTGCCGTCAAAGACGCAGTAGACCTGACTTTTCTGGATGCAGGCACCCAGCACCTTGCGATCGCACCGCTCGCCGACGCTGACGGTAATTTTCTTCGCCTTCGCCTTCCCTATAGCCTTTTCTTCATCATCACATGCGGCCAGTCCGGCACTTTGCCCCCAGCCAGAGTCTTTGCAGCAGTTAGAGAAACCGGCAAAGGCCTTACGGCAGCGCATGGCTTTCCCCGTGAAGGCTTTAACTTCAATGGTACTGCTGGCGTCTTTTGCATCTTCAGCTGCCGAGGCAAGACCTGCCAGTTTGGCCACAGCCGTATCAAAACCACTGCTTCCGGCACCATTGGTGTCGTCACACTCGCCTGACTTACAGATGTAGTCGCCGCCGCAAACCAGGCCGCCAGACTGATGAGTGGTCTGACACTGATAGGTGTAGCTCATATGGGTACACTGCCCGTCGGTCGACTCGGTGCAGGTTGTTCCTGCCGCCGTACAGGACGGATTCGTCATCAGCGTTCCGCAGGTTCCCGTGGAGTCTGACGGTACGACATAGTTATCGGTGTACTCCCAGCAGTCGCTATAAACGTCATAGCTCTGGCCATTGTTAACAATGGTTTTATTTCCCCCCGGAGAGGTGCATGTTGACGTGGTTTTTTGCGCCTTCGACATATCCAGGCCACAGGAAGAGGACCAGTTAACTTCCGGAACCCACTTCTCTGTTGTCGCGATCATGGTCAATGTTACGGTCATGGTGGCCTCACCACTGTTCAGCCAGTCATAGGTTTTTCTTGCGTATTCTCTGCATCGCCCCTGGTTTCCATTAAGACAGTTTTTATTGAGTATCACACCTTGCGGTGAAGGCTGTCCCTCTGCCAGCACTGCACCTGCAGCACCAGGAAGAACCCACGAGTTGTCTCTTTTGGCAACTGACTCTTGATCAACACCCCACCAGGTTAACTGGTAATACATATTCTTATCGTTGAAATGTATGGCCAGCGAAGCACTGATAACCGGTCCTGAATAAGGGGAGGTAAACGTGAAATAGACGCGTTTGTCATTGTCATAGGTCCAGTTCCACATCGGTTTATCAATTGTGATGGTCTTCTGTTCAGTTGTTTTTTCTACATGCCCTCCCGCCACTGCTGTGCGGGTACAGGCCTCAACTGAGGCCACATCTTTATCGCAGGTGTAATTTTCAAAGGTGGTTTTCGATACCGTGACCTCCTTACACTGGTTCGCGGTCCCGTTTAGCACACCGTCAGCGCCAGCTTCCGCATTTTTACCGATAGTGATGAAAGGTGCGTTCGGGTCAATGGCGGGCGTCGGGTTCGTTTTTCCGGAGTTGATAACCGACTGCGCTGCGTCATTGCCCTGCAGCGCGGCCTGCCCTTTGTTGGCGAGCCCACCGTCGCCGCCATCCACGCCACCGTAATACCCTTTCTCCGGTGGGTTAGCGGTATAGCCTGGTATTGCGCCTGTGACGGTCCCTGGATTTTTCAGGGCTCCCGTCCCGGCGGAAGCATTGCCTTTGCCAAAGCTCGCTCCCGCCTCAAAGGCAGGATCAGCTGCGCCAGCCAGAAGCGGGAAAAGCATCAGCACCGTTGAAAGCAGTTTTTTCATTTGCCGGCCTCCAGAAGATGGCGTGCCGTTGCCGCACAATCACCACTTTCTGCCACTTTTTCGAGAGCCTGCTGCAGGGGCAGGCTTCCCCTGATTACGTCATAGTGGCCAGGGCAGGTCACCACCAGGGCGGGTACCGTGGTGATGTTGTACTGAGTGAACAACGTTGGATCGATTTGCACGCCAGCGTCCTTGTCCTCCTTACTCAGCTCAAACATTGCCGCCGCGGTCTGTCGCATGTCGTTATTAACCAGGCCGCGCAGCGTTGGCGGAATGTTGTAACGGCGGGCATCCTTCAGCATGGGCAGCAGACCTTCACGTGGAATATCGAGGCTCACAAAGTAAATAGCCGGGAACGTATCTTTTTCGCCCATCTTGTTGGTCTGGGCTGCGATATCGCCCTGCAGGCGGTTAATCAGGTCCAGTTGCTGCTGCGGTAAGACGGGTGCGGCCGCCGGATGCCCCTGCAGGTCTTCCTTCATCGCTGTCAGCGCATCCTGCTGACCTTTGATCCAGCTATGGTCGGAGACGGAGATATCGGTCTGGGCGCTCGCCAGGGCCAGCGGCGCGAAAGCAATCATGACGCTGATCGTCAGCGCCCGGAGATAAGCGTTTTTCATTGTCATGTCCTTAAAGGAATACGCAGTTACGTTTGCGCCAGAAGAGGTAGCCGAAGTTCTTTTTGGAGGATGGAGAGTTATGCGTTGTGCCCCAGAGCTGCGTGCTGGCCCCGAAGGGATGGCAGTTGCCCGGTTCGGGGTACATGTTTACCATCTGGTATCGCCATCGCTCTTTCGGGATGATCGGGGATGGATACTGGTTACATACGGCGACGTCCGCGCCCACGGAGTTCCATACCAGTCCCTCACGATGCATCTTGAAGGCCATTCGCTCCCCGACCAGCAGTGATGCCTCCAGCGGGGAAAACTCACCGCTGGTAAAGCCTGTTAGCGGGTAGATAGAACCCTGACTACCTGCGCACCAGAACAGCGGCGACAGAGGAAGGCCAGCTGATGATGCAGCTGCGTCAGCAGCACAGGCCCCCTGAGCGATCAGGTTGCCGAACAGCGCTGCCTCGGGGTTAATCAGCATCGAGAGGGTGCTGTCATTCCAGAGAGGATCAACTTCGGAGAGATAGGCAATATCCATGTCGCCGGTCTGCAGACACCCCAGGCTGGTGATGATGTTCAGCCAGAAAATCAGCGGGTATTTGTACCAGTGAACATGGTAGAACGTGCCGGCAGCGGGCCGGTCACTCTGCCCTGCGGTTCCCGTTCCCGTTCGTCCGAGATCGATTTTAAAGCCGCCCATGTTGACCATGACGCCAGGCTCACGGGTTACGTCCACCATCGCCATTGGCTCCCAGAACCCGATGGCCAGACCGATACGATAAAACACACCATATGGACAAATCTGGATCGGCGAAGCCGGGTTGTTGGTATCCTTTTGTGGACCGGCGGCCAGCTGAATATTACCGAGCGTCATCGGAAACAGACACTTCCAGCAGACATCGCTTATCGGGTTAACCCAGCGGCCATCACCCGCGTTGCTGGCTGCGGCCGTTGCCTGAGCTGGCATCCAGGACAGCAGGACCAGCATCACACCGGCAAGCCATGAGAAACGCTTCATTTCACCTCCCGCAGCCATACACAGACAGGGCCGTCCTCAGTGTCATGAATGGAGCCAATGAACCAGCCCTCCCCCTCTGGCGCGGAAGGAAGCCAGTCACTGATGTTTTGTTTTCCCTTTTCCCAGTCGGCAATCACCTGGGGAGGCGCGTCGTTTTCCATCCAGCGGGTGGCACAGATCAGATTGTGCTGGCGCATCCAGTCGCCAAATTCAGTCTGTGTGGCCTCATCACTGGCAGGTGCAAAATAATGAGGGTGCGTCCAGAAGCCATTGCGGTCACGGGTAACCGTCACCGGCCTGACAGATTCAGGGTGAGTCATGGGGTATCTCCGGGAGTGCCGCAGCCACCGGACGGCGGGAGGGCTTATAAAAGGATTAATGGTTTTTGGCTTTGCCGGCCGCTTTCATAATGATGGCCAGACGTTCTTCCTGGCTCATTTCGTACAGGGCAAGAATGGCGCCGCGCAGAACATGCGAGGGTTTGTACAGTGGATTATCATTGAGGATTTCATCCATCTGTCGGGCCGAACCCTCATCGTGACGTACTGAGGTGACATTCCGGCCCTTTTCAGTAACAGGGTCTTTTTTCATGGCGTTACCTGGTCGGGGTTAATCGGAAACCGGGATGACATTCAGGCTGAGGCGGAGCGCAACGCAGTGAGCACCGAACATCCTGAAGGGCAGCGCGGTTAATCACTGGCTGTTTTCCGGTCTGGTGATGTACCAGCCAATGCGCTCACTGCCACGTATGAGTAATCTGAGCCACGAGCCGGCGTAACCATCGTTCACTGCTGCATCTTCGCTGTCCTGCATCGCCTCCTCAGTGACTCTCGGTGCCGTATAACACAGGCGTGCCCGAATAATCCGGCGGCTAATTTGTAGCCAGTCGGCCTCTGGGATCGTCACCCGCAGTGATTCATCGCGAGTGAGTGCATAGCCCGCCTCAGTCAGGCCTTTTTCCAGCTCTGCGAGCAATACCTGATAGTATTCCCGGTTAGCAAAGGCATGAACCGCATCGGCATGTCGGGCACCGCCAAATTGTACGAGAGGGACGGGGATTCCCGATCTTCTCTCCCACGCCCGGCGTTCACGCCGGGCACATGCCACGTACTGAACAACAATCCAGCCAGCGAGTAGCACAACGACGACCAGAATACTGGTCATGCCCTCAGTATCACGCAAACAGGTGAGCATCCCCTGCAGCCCCTGAGGGCCGGCGAAGCAGCTGATTAACGCCATGCGTTCATCTCCTCCATTCTGTTGCGGATAAGCCTGACGAGGTACAGGGGAAACTCCTCATCTCGTTCTTCCGGCGCTATAGGCTGACGCTGGTTATTCGCGCACCACTGGTGCCAGGCACCGGCGATCAGCGCCGGTTGCCATGAAGCGATCTCAGGGTATAGCTGACAGAGTTGATTTACGGTTTCGTCACAGCTTTTGGTATCAGCATTGTGACCAGCCATATGCTGAGATGCTGGCGACACAGCGGTATTGTGTATCAGTGACATTCGGCGTTCTCCTGCCCTTCGCCTGCAAACAACCTGTCGAGACGCTCGGAAAGTGACAGCGTCGGGCTCTTTTTACGTTTCGCGCTGTCCTCGGCCCGCATGTTCTCCAGTAAGAGGTGAATGATGTAGTCAGGGAAACGTTCATCACGCCTGGACGGCTCCCGGCTGTCCTGCTGGTTCTGCTCACACCAGTGGAGCCAGGCTTTGGTCACCAGTACCGGATGCCAGGAGTCAATTTCGGGGTACAGCGTCTTCAGCCGTTCTGCTGTTCCCATGCGCGGCGTTATCTCAGCGGGTTTACGCGGTTTTCTGCCGTAACGTCGATGGGATATGACCGCCTGACGCATTTCGGGAAACAGGTCACCTAACGTTGTTGCACTCATTTTTTCGCTCCTGATACCGGAATCTCTTCCACTTTCATCACGCGGCCGTCGCGCGATATCCGCGCGGGGATGTGTTCAAAACCGAATTTACGGGTCAGTACGCCAGACTGGTCGAAGTAGATACGTTCATTCAGCGCATCACTGGTTTCTTTGATGTTGCCGTTCACCAGGATGACCTTCACGCTGGTCTGACCGCCGAGCTGCTGTCGTGTCCAGTTCACCTGCTCCTTATCATCGCCGTCGATAAAAAAGAGCACCTGGCTGAAGGGCACCTTATCCAGAGGATTGACCGTATCGCCCTTGCGGGCGATCACGTTGCCCTGCATGTCAGTGATCGTTTCCTTCACGGTAAATGTCGGGTCCCAGGCAAAGCTGCGGTATTCCTTCGCTTTCGTGAGCCCTTCCACCGGCGTCGGACGTACCGCATGCTCCTTCACTCTTTCCGTTGCCTCTTTGCGCAGGCGGTCAAGTTCGCCCGTCTGCTCCATTCCCTTGAGGCGATTCTGGATAAACGCCAGCATGTCCTGTTCTGCAGGCTCGAAGACGTTGCCCCAGGTACCGAGATCTTTCGCCCCGCTGCCGGCGGAGAGCATCAGCAGCATCATGGCCGTCAGCTTCAGTCGTTTTTTCACTGGCCCCCCTGGATGCGTCGGGCAATATCAGCACGAATTTCATTCGTGATATCGCGCTGCGGGCTCATCACCGCCGGCTTCACCAGAACGATGGCGTTGTGTGAGGACTGCCATGCATCCAGGCTGCCGGTCAGTGCCGCGTTGAACTGCTGGGTCATCGCTTTGGCCCTGTTTTCATCGAGCTGCAGCTGAGCGGACTGCTGCATGAAAAGGTCCACAGTCCCCTTCATGTCGAAGACCACCACCTCCGGGGTGACGGCTTTCGCCGTCACATATGCCACGCCTGTCATAACCAGAAGTCCCGCCAGCCCCAGCATGCTGGCTTTAACCCAGCGGGATGTCTTGCTGGCTATCGTTACACCGTCGCGGACGGTGTCGGCGTCATACGGCTTGTCCTGTTGTTCACTCATGCTGCTTTCACCCACTCTTCAAGTTCGCGAAGTTCACTGCCGTATTTTTTCTCCGCCAGCAGATACGCCGCTTCTTCCGCTGTTGCCCCCGCTTCTTTCTGCGCTTTCTGCATGAAAGCAAAGTCCTCGCCGCGCGAGCTGAACATGGCACGCGTCACGGGATCGACGAACAGTCGATGGAAGGAGCTGTATTCACCGGCGTTTATCAGCAGGGAGCTGTAGCCGGTCTGCAGGGCTGGCTGGAAGCCACGGATAACTTCTTTTTCCATGTCCGAGAACTGATCCGGGTTATCGGCAAGGTACTGTTTAAACGCCTTCGCATCCTGCAAGAGGGTGATTTTGGTGGAGCTGTTGTTCCAGGCGGCTTCGGCTTCCTTACTGGCGCTGAAGTCCTTAATGCCCTGGGTGATGGTGATAAACGCGCCACGGTGACGACGCACGGTGCGGTAGCCGGTTTCGATAAACCTTGCCGCGTGCGGGTTGGAGCCACCCAGCAGACGCCATGCCTCGTCGATGATGCAGACTTTTTTGAGGTCGCGCGGGCTGTGGTACATCTTTTCCTGAATCGCCAGAATGAGCGAGAACAGGATGGACGAGAGCAGCTTCGGCTTGTCTTCCAGGCTCAGCAGCTCCAGCACCGCGAAGCGGGTTTCACCATCGAGCGTCGGGGTGTCTGCGTTGAAGTATTCTCCGTCAGGCCCCCAGGTGCAGTAGGTATCGAGCAGCATGGCCAGCTCAGCGAGACGCGCGATGATGGTCGGCTTATCAGCGAACGCCTGATTCACGTCCTCATTGGTCAGGTAATTATGAACGTCATCGATACGGGCTTTGTTTGCCTTTTTCTCCCACGCATCCATTACCGCTTTCTGCAGGATCGCTTCACAGACGCCATCCAGCGGCTGCGTCGGACTGGCGAGTACCGTCAGCAGGCGCACAATCCCTTCTGCAGAATGATTAATGTCCTTAACGTTGGCGAACGGGTTAAAGCGCAGCTTGGAGCCATCGAGATAAACCCCGCCGGCCTGGTGACAGTAGTTCTTGTAACTGTCCCCCATGTCGATAACCCAGCCGTAACCACCGGCGTTTAGAACATCGCGCAGCACCCCCTGTATCAGAAACGATTTCCCTGCCCCTGAAGTGCCGGTGACCGCGATGTTAAAGTTGGTACTGCCGTTCTCCTCTCCAAACATGTCATAGAACGCAACCTGGTTGCGGTAGGTCGGGAGCGGCATCCCCACGTTGGACAGCTGACGTTCGGCGACGACCGGCATCAGGCTCACCGCGTTCCATGACTTGGCGCGCAGCGTTGCTCCCGTTATCTTCAGGTCTTCCCACATACCTTCCTGCATGACGAACGGGAAGCTGGCCAGCCAGTTACGCATCTGCTGATACTGTATCGTCACCATTTCCAGCTCGTTCTTTCGGAACACGTTGACGGCGGCCAGTTCACACTTCTGCGCCTCGGTATTGTTGTCCGGCGCGAACAGGGTCAGGTTGAAGTAGGTATTGCAGAGCGCGATTTCATTACTGTGCAGCTGTTCCCGGGTACGGCGCCATTCTTCTGCCGCTTTTTTGGTACCGGGAAAGAGTGCTGCATAGGCTGAGTTGGCTTTTTTCGACAGGTCCTGGTCTTTACGGAAAGACTCGCTCTGGCTTTTGGTCTGTTCCTCCAGTTCCGTCGTCCAGGTCAGCATAAAGGGACAGGGTATCCCGAGGTCGGGAAAACGCAGGTTCTGGAGATTGTCAGCCCCCTGCCAGAGGGCGAAACGTTTAGGCGTTTTGGCAAGCTGCATGTTGATGATGCGGCATGCCGATGCAGGCAGGCGTGTCCCGCGCGCGTCGATGGTCTCCGGCAGCTCCATCCGGATATGCGATGGATGAACCTTAAGGTCAATCCCCGGATCAACCACCTGGCGGTTGAGCTTTTCATCCTCGTTGTAATCCCCGGAGGATGTCAGCACCTGCTCCTGACGGTAGTTCATCTGCTCGCGTACTGCAGACAGGAAAGCGTGCACATCGGTATTCATGCTGTCGATGCGCGCGGCCCCCAGGGAGACGCGGATGGTGTTGCGTATCTGGATCAGGTCATCCATCACCCGCTGCATCTGGGAAGCGCGCTTAATGGGCTGACCATAAACAAGAAAGATACGGTAGTTACGCAGGTAGAGCGGGTATTCCCGTTCGTTGGCCAGGCCGTGCAGCGCGGAGCGCTGCCAGAACGCACGGGTAATTTTATTGAGGTGTTCGGCCATCCCCCCTTTCCACATGTCGTTACTCACGCCGCGATCGATACGTTCCCCGACACACTTGCTGGCCAGCATAATGACGGTCACAGGGGTCTGGCGGGGAAGCTTCTTACGCAGCATGTCATCGAGCGCGGCCATCACCTGCTCGTTCGCACCAGGAAGCGGGGCGGCCTCCATAATGAAGCCCGCAGAGCCGGCGTTGACGAAAATTTCATTCTTGTCGTCGTAATACCGGTACGGCAGCGCAGCGACCAGGGACGGGTAGTCCCAGGTCTGGGAAAGGTTGTTGCGGGCCATTGCTGCCCCGTCTTCCTCTTTCCCGTTTTTCAGCATATCCATCAGGCTGTCGACAAAACTCATTTTCGGCCCTCCGCAGCGGCCCGGATCAACTCCAGGCGACGCAGCTTCTCTTCGTTCATCTGGCCGGTGTGCGGTGTATCACCGGCGGTCTTAATCTGCCAGTCACAGCTCACGCTCAGAACGGCCAGCGTTTCATCGTCGGTATCGATTGACTGTGTGGCGGTGATTTGCGCCGTTCCTTTACGTGTATGGATGAATGATTTCACCAGATGATCGACGCCGTTCTTGCCGGAAACGTGGTGGCTGCTCATTCCCCGCCCTCCCCGATGATGCGGTAGCTCTCATCCCAGTGGGATTTGTTTTTCACGAACTCGACCACAGCCGGCTGATGAAAGTTGTCGTCCGTGTCCACCCAGGGTGCAATCCACAGGCGCTGCGTGGCGTCAGGAATACGCTGAACCGGAACGCGGCCCGCAGTGTTAACCGGCACAGGGGTCGCATGACTGGATGTGGCCAGCGGCGTGACCAGCGAGCCAGACGATTTCGCCGGCGCAGTGGTCAGAGGGCGCGATGCAGCAGGCTTAGCGGCGGTGGTTCCGGTTGCTGCGGCGGAGACAGGACGGAAGGGATTCACGACCGGTGCTGAATTGCGCAGTGCCGGCAGGGTTTCACCCGCAGGCTTTTTTGCGGTTTTCTCTGCCGTCAGGTCATCCAGACTTTTACCCTGAGCGGCCAGCTTGTTGGCCTCACCGGTAGTCAGGCACTGGTCGGTCGCGGTCTTGTTGCAGTCGAAATCAGAATTGAGACCGGCGCAGCCGGTCAGTGCGCTGCACAGCAGTGCAGCACCCAGTAGATTTTTCATGGGGTAACTCCGGTTGGAATTTCAGGGTTATAAGTAAATGGGGATGATGCGGATTTGTGGCTTATACGAAAATTTCTTTCATGAAGATGAGCACAAACTGCAGGCAAAAGCTGGCCAGTCCACAGAGAGAAAACCAGTTCATTGACAGAAAATCGAAGTTCATTTGAATGAAGCCATACACGATGATGGCAATAATCGCGATGAGCCAGGGCGCGAGGGCTCCAGCAAATATCATCACCGCGTTTTCGGTACCGTGATAAGCTGCGGCACTTCCCACGATAATAATGACGCTCCAGAGTAGATATATTCGCCATTCGACGAAGTTATGGTCACCAAGTCCCTTCAGATTCAAAACCGCCCATACCGTCATTTCTGCCGCATAAATAAGCACCAAAAAAGCGACGTGTCGGTAGTCATACAGGATTTTGTTAAGTGAAAATTTTCTGGCAGTCGCTGTCATTTCATATCTCCGGCGCTAAACATACGTAAGTCACTCAACCCGCCGGCCTCACAGCGCATCACGGCTGTCATGGCCTTATCGGGGGTCCATTCCATCCGGGTGACTTCACCGTCCTTAACGCCGTAAGAGCCGTTCATTACGCAGGTAACGGGGACTGATTTACCGGCGATGCCCTGTGTTGCACTAACGGCGATCAGCGCTTGTTCCCCTGGTGTGAACGCAGATGGATAGCTCCAGTTGAATGCCACATCTGACAGTTCTGGAGGCGGTGGCGGAATCTGCTGGTTTTCTTTTTTCGCCTGCGCAATTTGTTGATTAACCCACTCCTTATCAGAGGAGGAAAGGTCGTGCTGACTCAATAACCAGACCAGCAGCGCGGTTCCCATCCAGCCCGGTCCGCTTCGTTCTTTCTCCCGAATAGCTGTCTGCAGCTTTTCTGAAGGAAGGGTTTGCGATTGAGACAAAACAGAACGGTAGCTGCCGGTTTTTTCAGGTGTCCGCGAGTTGAAGCGGTTGACCGGCGTCACGGGTACAGCGCTTTTATACGTGACCGGTCCTGACGTCGACGGTCGCGGGGAACTTCGTACTGTTACCAACGGTGCAAAACTGATCCGCCCCAACGGTTGAAAATTGATCCAGGGGTTAATCTGCTCCTCTGAATACAGGGGAGCTTATGATCACTTTTGAGATTCGTATGGAAATTAAAGTCCTGCACAAGCGGGGAATGAGCATCCGGGCCATCGCCAGGGAACTGGGTATTTCGCGCAATACTGTCCGCAGCCACCTGAAAGCCAAATCTGAAAAGCCGCAGTATTCACCACGCCCGGCATCATCATCACTGCTCGATGAATACCGTGATTACATCTCTAAACGGATCAGCGATGCACATCCCTACAAAATCCCGGCGACCGTTATTGCCAGGGAAATCATGGAGCTGGGCTATCGTGGAGGGCTGACTATCCTGAGGGAGTTCATCCGCAAACAGACCCTACCAGCACAGGCTGAACCGGTCGTTCGCTTCGAAACCGAGCCCGGACGGCAGATGCAGGTTGACTGGGGGACCATGAGAAACGGCAAGTCCCCCCTGCATGTGTTCGTTGCTGTTCTGGGGTACAGCAGAATGCTTTACATCGAGTTCACCGACAACATGCGCTACGACACGCTGGAATCCTGTCACCGCAATGCGTTCAGCTTCTTCGGCGGCGTACCGCGAGAAGTTCTGTACGACAATATGAAAACGGTGGTGCTCCAGCGAGATGCTTACCAGACCGGACAGCACCGGTTCCATCCTTCCCTGTGGCAGTTCGGCAAAGAGATGGGCTTCTCTCCCCGGCTGTGTCGCCCCTTCAGGGCACAGACTAAAGGCAAGGTGGAGCGAATGGTGCAGTACACCCGCAACAGCTTCTACATCCCGTTAATGACGCGCCTGCGCCCGATGGGGATCACTGTCGATGTTGAAACCGCAAACCGTTACGGCCTGCGCTGGCTGTACGATGTGGCCAATCAACGGAAGCATGAAACTATCCAGACCCGCCCCTGTGATCGATGGGTGGAGGAACAGCAATCCATGCTGGCACTGCCACCGGAGAAAAAACAGTATGACGTGCAGGTCGACGAAAGCCTGGTGACCTTCGACAGGCAGCCGTTGCATCATCCGCTGTCCATCTATGACACGTTCTGCAGAGGAGCCGCATGATGGTCGAACTGCAACATCAACGGCTGATGGTGCTTGCCGAACAGCTCCAGTTGGACAGCCTTATCGGCGCGGCGCCAGCACTGTCGCAACAGGCAGTGGATCAGGAATGGAGCTACATGGACTTCCTGGAGCACCTGTTACATGAGGAGAAACTGGCCCGGCATCAGCGTAAACAGGCGATGTACACGCGGATGGCAGCCTTCCCGGCGGTGAAGACGTTCGAGGAATACGACTTCACCTTCGCCACCGGCGCCCCTCAGAAGCAAATCCAGTCGCTGCGCTCCCTGAGCTTCATCGAACGTAACGAAAACATCGTACTTCTGGGGCCATCGGGCGTGGGTAAAACGCATCTGGCGATAGCGATGGGATACGAAGCGGTCCGGGCGGGTATCAAGGTTCGCTTCACAACAGCAGCGGACCTGCTGCTACAGCTGTCCACTTCACAGCGCCAGGGCCGTTACAAAACGACACTCAATCGCGGTGTCATGGCCCCGAAGCTGCTCATCATCGATGAAATAGGCTATCTGCCGTTCAGTCAGGAGGAAGCCAAGCTGTTCTTCCAGGTCATCGCCAAACGTTACGAAAAGAGCGCGATGATCCTGACCTCTAACCTGCCGTTCGGACAGTGGGATCAGACGTTCGCCGGGGATGCAGCCCTGACATCGGCGATGCTTGACCGTATCTTACATCACTCACATGTAGTCCAGATAAAAGGAGAGAGCTATCGACTGAAGCAGAAACGAAAGGCCGGGGTTATAGCGGAAGCTAATCCTGAGTAAACAAGGTGGATCAATATTAGGCCGTTGGTGGTGACGGTAAGTGGATCACTTTTTACCCGTTGTTGACACGTACAGCAGAGCCTTTGGTTGAGGACGAGCTGAAAGACCTTGAGCCAGAACCCGGGCTTTTACCGGCATGCGCAGTTAAGGTGCTGAGCAGTAGCCCTGCGGTCAGGCCTGCTGCCATAAGGCGTCTGGACATTATGTTCATTGCAGCTCCTTAAGGGCTGCCAGCCCGTTAACGGTTATGACGGTCTTATCCCGTGCCTGTTTCTGAATCCACTGAATCTGGCGGGGGTTCAGGAGTTGGGTCACCGGAGAGTGGCTTTCATCCTGCCAGATACGGCAGTTGCCGATGCAGCGAAGTTGCCAGAGATAAGCGCTGCCAGGGTCCTGCAGCTCCTGGTAGATGGAGTAAATCTTTGCAGGTGCGCTGTTCTCTCCTGCCAGCCAGGCCCGTGAGTAGTAACCCGCTGCGCGCTGGCTGTCTTTGATTGTCCACTGTCCTTTTTGCAGTATGTCCCCGGCTGTCATTAACAGCTCTTTGTCCTTCCGGTTTCCTGCTGCTTTTTCTGCGAGCATCAGGAGTGGCTCATAGAGCTCGGGTCGGCTGCCAACAAACCCCGGCGCGTCATCCCGGCTGAACACCAGGACCAGTGCATCCGGATTATTTTTCCGGGCTGCACTCAGAACCAGTGAAGCTGCCAGTTCGCTGTATTGTTCACGAATATCGCTGGAGATATTGCCTGGGTCACTGGCAGACAATTCCAGCCAGGCATGCCAGGGGGCTTTATCAGCGAGGGCCTTTTTCTTAGCCATCAGGAAGCTTTCTTCACCGCGTCCGGTCACGGACCCAAATAAAGACATCCCGGCGGTAGCAAGCTGAGGTGTACTGAGCAATACGACCAGAGAGAGTGTGAGTGCTGTTTTACGATTCATTCACTTCGTCCTTTTTGCTGTCAGCGCAGATTTTCTTCCTGAGGAACTTCAGGTCAGGTTTCTTTTCTGGCCAGACGGACCTCGCTTCTTCCTGGTACCAGCGTCTGACAATGCTGGCTGTCAGCCCTTCTGTTTCAGCCTGGTGTTTCAGTTGTTCCCAGGCGGAAAGGTTTAGGGGTTCATAAGCAGTAAGCTTCCTGTCGAATACCTCCGCCCAGCTTTCGTTGTAGCGGGGGACAATTCGCCTGCATATCCATTGACTCAGAAAAAACCAGACAACCAGGAAACCCAGTGCCCATAGAGTCAGGTAGTACGCGAGTACCAATGCTGCTGCACCGAGGAACATGGCAAGCCAAACGAAGATGAACGTACTTCTTGCAGAAGTAGGTCGCCGAGCCTCCCATTCAGCAATATGCATCCGCATGCTCCTGAGCAGACTGTTATTACGCTCTTCATCACGCATTCCAACCTCCTTATTTAGCGGTTCTGCAGGCTGAGACTAACGATGAACGGAGTACACGAAACTCAATCACATCGTTACGCTCAAGGAGCTTGAGGGCTTCTGGAGAACAGGTCATTGCGGCCTTAATTGCCAGTGAGACAGCGAGGCTGCGGTAGCGATTTTGCAGTTCGGTAGGTGCATCCCCAGGGACTGAGTCAGACACCTGCTGATACGCTTTCCAGGCATCAGGAAGGGCCAGTGCTTCGCTTTCCAGAGCTTCAAACCGGGCTGCGCGGGCAATTTGCTTTTGCGCTGCCATCTGGTTAAGAACCACCACTGTCGCGGCAGCTTTCACCGCATCCGGTGTTGTGAGGGAGAGCACCATCAACAAAGCTGAGGCAATGCGTTTCATTTGCGCTCCTTTTTGTTGTCGTCGTTCAATCCCGTCAGGGGGACGGCGGAGCTACCTGGCCAGGGTAATAAAATAAGGATGATGGCTATCAGCTGTGCTCCCAAACGACGGTAGTCATACACCTCCTCTAACCCTTTTATATTTAGCCAAATTGCCGCTATCCACCCGAGCCACCAAAGGATCGAATAGAGCCAGTTAACTGTTATCCTTACTCGACGGTTCACATCCTTTGCTTTGCAGTCTGACCCGCCCCCCTGCGCTGTTGTTTTCATTTGCCCTCTTCATTACATTCGGCCTTCAGGTCAGACTCCCGTTTTTCCAGCCATTTAGTGAAGCTGTAGCGTTGCTGCTCATCTCGCTGACGCTCGAAAAGCGCACGCGCTTCTTTTTCGTCTTTGAGCCATGCAGCAATGTCATCAGGCTCTATAGCCCTCTTCTCATTCACTGTGCGGCACAGTTTTTCGAACGCGTCTTTATCTCTCGGGCTAACCGACTGCAATGCCTGATTGATTCGGCCTTCCCAGCTATCGGGAGCGTCCATTTTGCCTGACGCTGCCAGGAACAAGAGGAAACCGAGGACCACGCCCATAATGATAAATCCAGGCTGTTGATAAAAAACACCGTAGAGAAACATGCTGCCCGGGATGGCTGCTGCGCACCAAAATATCCGGTACTTATGTAGCCTTTTCCCGGCACGCCATTTCTTCAGGTCTTCTTCGATAACATCCAGCTCAGTTTTAAACGACATATGCGGCTCCCTTAGTTGATGGTGTCACCGAGGCGCAGCTGGCTGGCCTGGCGGAGAACGTCATCCGGGTTGATGTTGCCGACTGAGGTGGTACTGGATGCCGTGGTCTGGCTCGCCGGTTGAGGAGTCACGGCGTTCTGCGCGGCGTTGCCGGCTTTCTGCAGTTCCTCTTTCGCTTTCGCGTCCTCGGCGTCCTCGATGGTTTCAAGGCGGAAACCCTTCTGGAACACGACTGTGACCTGGTTGCCGGCACCGATATCAATTACCGGATGGTACTGCTCGGCGCGCTTAATCCAGTACTGGCTCAGCGTTTCAGCGGCCTTATTAGCCCCGCCGCCAAAGCCCTGCTTAAACACATCAGCGGCGCCAACATCAGCAGTAGCACCGATACCTACTGATGGCGTAGCGGCAGATTTGATACCTTCACCAAAACCTGAGAGGAGGCCCGCTGCACCGGCGTAGCCGACAATCATGCCGTTTCGCATAACGGGCTTGCCGCGAATGCCTCCTTTACCCTGGAAGCTGACGTGCCCCTGAAACTCCATGTCCACGTGCTTGCCGTTTTTCAGGATGCAGCTGATGGACTGGGTGCGGACGTTTCCGCGTTCGCTGGAAATATCGCCCCACATCTCACCCACAATAAAGCAGCCGTCAGCGTTGAACTCCTTGTTGTTGGGCATCTGAATGTTGCCCTGCAGGCGGATGGTTACAGGACTGGTATTCTGCTGACCGGTGACGCTGGCGTTCGCGTCGGCCCCCTCAATCAGAACAGCATCAGAGAATGAGCCGGATGGAATCCAGGGGAGTTTGGTTGGCCTTTTCTTCAGGCTGTCGTAGCTGAACTTTGTTGTCGAGAGACCGCCTGTCATGCGCTGGCCAGAGTCGCCCGGATAGAACGCTGCGCCCTGCCCCATATTCACACCGGTGGCGGCCGGTGCACCTGCGGGGGTCACATTGTATTCGGGTGGTCGGGCCTGACCGGCAGCAACGGGACCGGGGAGTGGTGTTCCGTTCTGGCCAGCAGGTGGTGTCTGCTGGCCAGTGGTCTGGTTGCTGCCGGGGGCTTTCGTAAGCTGGTCATTCAGGCGCTGAATTTCAGCATCCTTTTCAGCCAGCTTTTGCTCGGTGGTGAGCTTGTTCTGCGCGAACTGCTGAGCAAGCGTGGCAAGGTTTTGCTCAAGAGCGGAGGTCTTTGCCTGCTGCTGTGTCAGCGCGGCATCGTTGACCTGTTCGTTAAACGTCGCGGTCACAACGCCGGTCAGGTTTGGTGTTGCAACCGGTGCGGGTTGCTTTTGTTTTTGCTGGTATTGCCCGTACCACATTACGCCGCCTGCTGCAGTTGCGCCGCCAATGATGACAGCGGCCAGGATGGCCAGCTGCTTGCGGCGGGTTTTCAGGTTTTCATTCAGGCTGATGGTCATGGGCGGGCATCTCCGTCATCTGAAAACACAATCCAGGCATAGCCTTCGCCGCCAGCGTAGAGCTGATTCTGCGACAGCATTACGGCCCGGACACCCTTGCGCCAGAAATCGCGCTCGCGGAGGTTTCGGGTGATGCTGCCCGGGTTGCTCATCCGGAAGCGAACAACGCGCAGGTGGTTGCCCACGAACTGGCGTTCCGGCGTCAGGCGTACATCACTGGCGGGTGTGTAAGCCGGCATGCGGCTTACCGGGTATTCCCGGTAGTCTTCCGGTACCTGACCATTGACTACGGCGCGGGATAGCGCAACCAGCGTTTTTTCATAGGTCTGCCCTTCTTCCCATGCCTTCGCATCGTCGTTCTTGCGAAGTGGTGGTGACATTGGGGTGAAGCGCAGTGTTTTGCCGTTACCCGGCTGCGGCCTGACGTTCAGGCTCAGCGATGAGCCGTGGTCAGTCTGGATAAACAGGGTGAAGTTCTGGCCGACAAGCGGAGACAGGATAAGCGCTCCGTCCTCGGTCTGGCTCTGGTCATACGCACCGGTTGGTCCGCTGATGCTGGTAATGAGTTCCCCGTCTACAACAACCTTGCTCGGGTTGGTGTTGCTGAGAGTGACGTTAAAGGCGGCGTCGTTCTCAAACGGAATGGCTGCGGGTGCGGAAGCGGCCCGGAGGCCGCTGGTAAATAATCCCGCTGCCAGAAACACAGCAGCAGCTGCCGGTGAAATGCGAAATTTCATGGGCAGTCCTGTCAGTTAGTGGAAGATACCGGCTTGAGTTCTTCAAAGCTGTGGAGGTTAATCACACCGTTGTCATAACTCAGTTTTAGTCGGTAGGTTTTTTCCTGGTCTTTCAGTGGCGTGATGATTGCGCCGTTTGTGGTGGAGGATTTCAGTACCCCGCTGTACTGCACGGAGCCATCATCCATGACGCGAATTTCTTTCGTGTCGAACTGGGTGGTGATGCCCGCTTTCTGGATGCGCTCAGTTTCTATGTCCAGGGCTTTCTTGAGTACGTCCCGTTCGGCGGAAGGGACAAATCCAAGAATCATTTTCTGGTTATGTTCGATGTTTTCCGGGGTAACGTTGAGTCGCCAGTAAATAAAGGAAGCGGCGAACTGTGTCAGACCGGTGGCATCGACACTTTTAGAATCTGATGCAAATGGGCGGTTAAACGTTAATGGCGTGGTAATGGTTTTCTGGGTTGTGGCGAAATACCATGCCAGTGACCCTGTCATTACATTCCCTACGCCCATGAGTAAAGTTAAAGCTGAAAGACCAATAAACGCATAGCGGAGTTGTTTATCGCGCTCTCCTTTAATATTCAGTTTCATGAAAAACTATGCCCTCCAGTGCCGGAAACTTGAATCAGGTATCTGGCGAAAGGTTACTTTGAATAAAAGTGATGGCAGGTGCCAGTAACAGAAATTAAGTAACCAGTATGACCCCTGCCCTTTTTTCAGATATCTGACGATAAACCAGAGGATTCCCGCGATTACGCCAAGTTCGAGTGACAGGTTGTTAAGCACCCCCAAAACTAACAGGGGTGCGGTAACAATCAACTCGTCAATCGGTAAGCCTAAATAACGGTCCTGCTGGTTCATTGTTTCCGGGAAGTTATATTTATCTCCTTCCCCATTCATCATTTAGCTCGCGATGCCGAAGGCGACACGGGTAAAGATGATTGCCATGACGATACCGACGAACACCAGTGGTGAGCGGGCCTTAATGTAAATAAACAGGCCCATGATGATTTCGGCGATGTAGAACCATTTAACCAGTGAAGAACCAGAACCGAAGGTGGAATTAACCGTGGTGTTCTGTGAGGAAAGAAGGTCAGTACCAGATGCGAATGCCGGGTGAGTGACCATAAGTGCAATTAAAAAAGCGCCTGCTGACTTTAAGTAAAATTTAGCTTTGCGATTTTCGCGTGCTTTGCGGAATAAAGACGCTACCGCCCATCCCTTACCGACGTTAAGGGCACTGCCTTTGGTTAACATGTTTGTTTTCTCCGAAGTAAACAAAAGTGAATCGCGTAAGTGCTTGTTTACGCGGGCGCAATTGTCCCATGACCCTAAAAAAAAAAAACTGTGACGCATGTCACACTTTTTGGAATCATTCAGATTTATCCGAATATGTAAGTGAGTAGGCTTTGTTGACCAGAACGTTCAGAAATGGCCTCCGGGATCTATAGCTATGAAAGTAAAAGAGAAAATGTGGGATGGTCGCGGCCGTCCACGCAAGTTCCAGCCAGGTGAAGCGGTGGAGTGGCGATTGCGTGCTCCGGATAATCTGCTTATGGAGCTGAGAATATGTGCCAGGGCTGGCAACAGAAGTGTGAATGAGGAGATTATTGCCAGGCTTTTGTTGTCGCTGAATTATCAGCCTGGGAAACCTGTCATTAAAACTGCGGAGGGTGAGCGGCTTGTTGCACTGGCGGTGAGATTTGAAGAGTGGCTAGGGCAATTGCTTGATAGTGAATCTGTTGATGTTGTTGGTGAAATTAAATCCTCGCCCAAGCAAGAGCAATTATGGATGTGGCGTGAGGGTGAGCGGATTTTGCTTCCAGGGAAAACAACCGGATATAGCATGCGTATTCCCGAGAATCTTGCTGATGAAATCAGGGCAATGGCGAAGGTGCATAACCGTAGTCTGAATGACGAAATGCTCACCCGCCTGATGAATACGCTGGGTTATTTTACGGAAAGGTTGCTTGACCAGAACGAGGATGCTCAGGCACTTAAAGTTCTCTGTATGGAGTTTGAAGTTTTCCTGAAGGAAAAAATAAGAGAGGTAGAAAAAAGTGACCTCCCCTGGGATGAAAAATCGTCTCAGTGATCGATGCGAGCCGGAGTGTCCGGCTCGCAGATTTATTCTTTTTCGTTGATGAAGTGCCTTGCTTCCGCTTCGTTCTCAGCTGTATTTATGCCGCTAATAATCATATCGAGCGTATCTTCCAGGCTGCCCTCGCCGTCTTTTCCTGTCATTTTTAAATACATTTCAGCGAGTAGTGTTGCAATGAGAACTGTGCCTTCACGTGAGCCGGCTGCTTTTCTTATGAGGTCTCTGCGATATCCTTCAATATCAAACTGGTTACCATCCTCGCCATCGCGCTTATAAACAAGAAGTCCAAGCCTGATTAATTCGTTGCAGGTGGCTGATATGTTTGCTTCTCCAGCATTGGCGCCGTTTTGCAGGTCTTGTTGAACAATATCACGAACTTCACGTTCAATTTTATCTTTAAGGTAGATGCCGACTCTTCCCATATTTCTTACCTGTTTTAAGTTAGTGTCGGAACCGACACTGCATATAGCCTGTTGGTGGATTATCAGATTGCTGTGCAAAGGTGCAATGGATTGATACTGCTGTGAATTTACGCTCTGTACAGTAGTACAATCCAGCACCAGGATGTGCGACAGTGTGACACTGTGCGATATATAATTCAATGGAATTAAAGCATATCTACAATTGTACGATACATGTGTGACATACCGACACTAACAGGTATCAGGATTATACGATAGTGTAGTGTCGGTATGTGCGACATTTAACGGTCTTAATCCAACAACGCGCAAAATTCTTGCAGACATCATCATGAAACTAAAGGAAAAATCTGCAAGACGAAGTCTTGCGTGGGGTGTGATGTTTTAAAGGGTTAGTAAAGAGCGGCATGTTAATACCGCCTACTGCTCTGACATGTTTATTTCGGACAGGTGTTAAATCCCATCAGGAGAGCGCTCACGCGCGTTTGTAGTGAATTTACTTGATTACGACGATCCGCCGGGGTATTTTTTAAAGCGCGTCTCCAGAGCCCGTTTATTCCGCTAAAAGGCCAAACCATGAAAATATCGTTACTGCCTGCTGCTTTGCTGACTCTTTCACTATCTGCTGGCGCAGCTCCGCAGATGTGCTTTGATCAGGCCGGGAAAGATTACCAAATTGATCCGCTGCTGCTTATGTCAATTTCGATTAAAGAGAGCCATCTGGTACCGGATGCGATAAATGGATCAAACAGGAATGGAACGGAAGATGTCTGCGGTATGCAGGTGAACAGTTCCCATTACGGTAAACTTAAAAACTTCAATATTACCCGTGAGCGCCTGTTAAATGATCCATGTATCTGCGTTTATACGGGAGCATGGGTACTGGCGCACAACTTTCGGTCATACGGAAAAAACTGGGACAGCGTGGGGATGTATAATACTGGACCGAGCAAAAAGCTCATTGTACAGCGCAAGGCCTATGCACAGGACATCAAAAATATATATCGTGTATTACTGGCCAGAAAAAAGTTACTTTCAGAACGTCTTGCGCCAGCTGCGGGAAAGGAACATGATATTAAAATTACAGAAACAGCATCGTCACATAGCGTGCAGTAAAAAGCCGCTCTGTTGAGCGGCTTAATTTTCAGGCCTTCAGTTTTGCAAACTCCTCAGCCATTTTCCAGAGCGCCTGATTTAATTTGATGTCACCATCTATTCCGGTGACTTCCCGCGTTCTGGTCATCTTCCCTTTTTCCGTTCTGCCACGAATTCCCCCACGGATCACATTTTCCTGCACCACGTTAAACGTGGTCCATAAATCCTGGCCTCTGTCGAGCACACGGCGAGGGTTAATAATTTGCTCCGGTGTAATCGGCGCTGGTTTTCCATCGTATTTCAGTTCCAGGGCGGTCGCACCAAAAAGGCGCTGCTCAGGCAAAGTGAGCTGAATGCTTTTCATGAGGTCAATATTTTCATCAACCGCGTCAAATGTTTTCAGCACCGTGTAAGCGCCTTCAATAACCTGCCCGACAATATCCCCTTTGTGGGGTACGCGGATTTCACCAAAATCCTTCCATGCAACCAGACCATTACTGCAAACCTGACGAAACATGCCTGGGATCATTTTATAGCTGCTTGAGCCATCATGGCTATTCAGCAGAATAATTTCCGGTACTTCCTTTCCGTTAATCTGGTTATGACGACGCAGGCGAAGCATATGTTTTGTAAAGTCGCGTTTATCCTGGTCACGTGTACGTGACTGCGTTGCATAATACGGCTGAAAACCTTCATCACGTAAGCGATCAAGAATGTTAATGGTCGGGATATACGTATAACGTTCAGAGCGTGAATCGTGTTTATCCGATGAGAAAGCGCTCGGAACGATGAGCTGTAATTCATCATTCGTCAGCGGACGGTCTTTACGGATCGAGGTAGGCATACGATAACGGCTTGCGAAACTGACCATTTTTATTTACTCCTGATTATTTAGTTAGAGATGAAGAAATAACGCGGTGAAAATTATCCAGCGGCATTGCAGCTGCCACCGGGCGACCATCTACAACCCAGACAGAGATATAATCCGGGCATTCGTCATTTATTAACGTCAGCTCAGTGGAATTCTCTGGCGGCGTAAAAATTACCGGTTGTGGCTCCCCTTCCGATGCTGCCAGGACCCAGCAAAACAGATCCGTGAACTGGGACGTGGTGAGGTTTGAATCACATCTTCCGGTAGATTCTTGAGCGGCGGTTTTGACGTTGACGTTTCGTGTGTGCATCCTGGTTTTCTCCTGTGGTGATGGTTGTCCATCTCCCTGGTGAGTTCTCTCGCGGCAAAGGGCAAAGGAGCAACGGCGAAGGGCGGAAGGAAAGGGGCGGAGACTAAAGTTTTTGCGGCACGCAAAAAGTTTTGGCGGAGTGCATTTCACCCCTTGGATGACGACCCGACGGTGCTACGACAAGCCCTCCGCGTGAGGACGCACGGGGGATGGCCTCACCGGGGGAACAGGATGCACACACCCGACACGTCGGAACGGCGTGGCGCCATTAAAGCGACGGCATCAGCCGGCGCGGTGAAGGCGTTCCGGACGGCGCGGCCGGAGAAGCCGCAGCCCTTGACCTTAGCCATCAGACCCTAGCCGTATGGCCCGAAACCCGGAGGGGTTCGGCGGAGCCTGGCGGGTGCGCAGCGGCCGCCCTGGCGGAGTGGGGCTCGACGACCGGACAGCAGCGCTGGCCGGGAGCCGAAGGGGGCCATCGCCCTGCCCTGTTTTTCGGTTATGGCCATAACGGAGCTGCAGCAGAGAAAGTTAACCAGCAGGATGCCGGTTATGATCGCAGGGAAGGAGTGAAGCACAGCAACGGGGAAAGGCAGGAGCGCCGGAGGCGCTTATGCCCTCCCCGTTTCCCCGAAGGGGAAAGAGGGTTTGTGCGGTTGCCCTGATGAATGCCACCAGGGCTAGACCGAAACCGGGATCAGGAGCTAGTAATCACCTGACTCAATTCCCGACTCAAATGCCATCTCGATCATAAGGTCGTCATACCTCTCCTTCGCACGTTCTTCCTCAGCCCACGTCAGCATTAAGCCGCGCATCGACGCTGCTCCCATGAATACCGGGCGGTCTTTAAGAGGTAATTTAGCCAGGTAGTCCAGCGCCATTCCCAGCAAAGTGACATCATAGATTTCGTAGTACGCGCCGCATGTTTTACCAGCCCGCTTTTCCATACGAGCCAGAACCACATCAGCACGAATGACGTCGAACGGATTACGTGAGTGAATATTGCGTACAAAGCCATCAGTGCGCAGGAGCGTTGTTTTATGTGTCACCGTTGTTTGCATCATGATTTGTCTCCAGCGAAGATATTTACGAAAGAAGGTAATACGCGTGAGAAATTTTCCAGCAATGCAGCTGCGGCAACCGGGTAACCATCCAGTAGCCATACAGAGAAGTAATCCGGGACTTCCGGATCGATATAAATCAGTTCGACACTGTCAGCCGGTGCGACAAAATTTACAGGCTTAACATCAGCTCGTGATTCGCTGACGACCCATGAATACAGATCCCAGAATTGCTCAAAAGTGAGCGCAGAGACTGTTTCACTCTGCCCGACAGTTTCCACAACAAAGCCACTGGACTCAGTTTGTGTTTTTCCCCCTATCTTCCTGGAAGATTCGGGAGCGGCGGTTTTGACGTTGACGTTTTGTGTGTGCATCCTGGTTTTCTCCTGTGGTGATGGTTGTCCATCTCCCTGGTGAGTTCTCTCGCGGCAAAGGGCAAAGGAGCAACGGCGAAGGGCGGAAGGAAAGGGGCGGAGACTAAAGTTTTTGCGGCACGCAAAAAGTTTTGGCGGAGTGCATTTCACCCCTTGGATGACGACCCGACGGTGCTACGACAAGCCCTCCGCGTGAGGACGCACGGGGGATGGCCTCACCGGGGGAACAGGATGCACACACCCGACACGTCGGAACGGCGTGGCGCCATTAAAGCGACGGCATCAGCCGGCGCGGTGAAGGCGTTCCGGACGGCGCGGCCGGAGAAGCCGCAGCCCTTGACCTTAGCCATCAGACCCTAGCCGTATGGCCCGAAACCCGGAGGGGTTCGGCGGAGCCTGGCGGGTGCGCAGCGGCCGCCCTGGCGGAGTGGGGCTCGACGACCGGACAGCAGCGCTGGCCGGGAGCCGAAGGGGGCCATCGCCCTGCCCTGTTTTTCGGTTATGGCCATAACGGAGCTGCAGCAGAGAAAGTTAACCAGCAGGATGCCGGTTATGATCGCAGGGAAGGAGTGAAGCACAGCAACGGGGAACGGCAGGAGCGCCGGAGGCGCTTTCGCCCTCCCCGTTTACCCCGAAGGGGTAGCGTTTTTTGCGGTTGCCCCGATGATATGCACCGGGGCCAGGATTTCCGATCAGATCGGTTCTTCGCTGTCACCTCCGTTTTCCTGCTCATAGTGCATCATGGCCATATTCAGCAGGACATTAAATCCCTCAATGCCAGCCCCGTCCGGCTCGCACTGTTCGCAGAGGTGCAGCAGATTTGCCAGAAAATCCGTGATGACAGTTTGCACGCTTTCGCTTTCCCTGTTCAGCCCGGTTTTACGGGCAAATTTCCAGAGCACATCTGCAGCCAGCGCGGCGTGATCATCGTTGCTGCGGATTTTTATCGGTTCAGCCTGGCCTTGCAGGCGTTCTGCCATCGTCTCCAGCACGGTGGCCGGAACAGCGTTCAGTGTGTTGCTCATCATTTTATCTCTCCCTGCGGCAGGTCTGCCCTGCCGCTCTGTCAGTCAGGCGGCCACGGTGGCCAGAAAGTTTTTCATAGCTTCGAAACGACTGCGAAACTCCAGACGTCCCTGCCAGTCATTGAAGTAATAAACGGGGGTATAACGCGCGCGATTTGCTTTCAGAGTCAGCGTATTACCGGTCACGACTTTCGCAGGGATACCCAGCAGTGACAGCTGGATAAAGGCCATATCAGCCACCATCGGATCGATATCTGTGCAGGTGGCATACAGCTGTTCTGAGGGGTTATATCCCGCCTCAGCCATCCAGTATGCAAAGGCAATGACCATACCGCCGCTACCACAGGTAGGCTCATCTAGCGTCATCCAACCCTCACGCTTTATCGTCTCCTGAGCGCCGGGCATGAGTAGTCCGGCCATCAGGCGGGAGATGGAGGACGGAGAGAAATACTGCCCCATTTCGTCCGCGCCCAGCTCATGCTCCATATACAGTGCGCCCAGAAAATCATGCATTTCACCCGCCAGCCCCTCCACCAACAGGCAGAACAGCTGTCTCATGGCGTCTAAATCGTCCGGCTGATACCGCCCGCAGATTCGTCGGCTGTTTTCGATGCTTTCTGGCGAGCGTATGCTCGCTATATCAAGCCCGCTGGCGGCCAGGGTGATAAAGTCGCGGAACACTTCGGAACGGCGCATATATTTCGCGGTTTGACGGAACACACTGGCGAACTGCTTACGCGCCTCAGCTGGGGACTGCACCCGGACAGGAGCGGAAGCCCGCGGCTTCGGATCAGCCTGGTCTGCCAGGAACAGGGATTCAAAACTCAGTTGTGACATGGTTTCACCTTACCGGCCACCCGCAGGCGGCCGCCTCCTGTTAAGCCAGTCCAAGCGCCGGATAGACGCTGACAGCCAGACCACAGTCAGCCTCGGCGGCGTAGCCCGTTTCGGCATTTACCACGGACAGAAACTGCTGCCACTGTGAGAAGCGCAGCGCGGGGACGCGTGCGCGTTTTCCGGCGCGGAGGGCATTTACAAATGCCTTCGCCTGTGCGACAGTTTGCGGGTCAAATTTCACGATCAATCTCCTTACTTTGGTTGTGATTGCCGGTTCACCGTTCCAGCGGCTACCCGGCGTTGAGAAAGCAGGGGCAACCCTGCTTTTTTAATGCGCGGAATTCAGCGGCGCATCGAGACAGAAACGTGCGATCACGTCGCCAATCAGCTCACGGTGATGGCGGGTGTGCAGGTCATGGCACTCAAAGAAACGCGCGCCGTACCGGACAAAAATTGCGGTCACATCCCCGCCCGTAAACTCCATTGATTTGAACGACTCCCCGCCAAACCCCCTGCACCAGTCCACTGGCGGCAGTGTTTCCAGCTGGTCGATATACCGGGCCTCGGTGATTTCCGCCCAGGGACGGCGATAGCCGTCATTCTGCTTTTCCTGTACCAGAGTCGCGGGGATCAGCTCCGCATCCGGATAGAGACGGCGAAGGGATTCCAGCGTTTTCGCTTCACGCTGAGTCACCCACTGCCCGTCCAGTTGTGTTGCGCGGTCATAAACGGCGTTATGAGACGGAACGAAAAAGGCCATTGGTGCAGCGGTCGGGGGGTTAACGTTCATCTTTCAGGCTCCTGTTTGATTTAGTTCCGGGCAGTAGCTGCTATACAGCACCGCATCGGGTCGAAGGTAAGTCCGGGTTACTGAACGCCCAGACGGCGGAACATATCGGCGATAATATTTCTGCGGGTATAAGAAGCACCTGCAGCTTTCAGATCCTCCAGAACGTTCCATGAATAGCTCGCCTCATTGCCATAAATCGCAATTAGAGAGGCTGTTTTAGGCTCCGGGCCTGACATATGCCCATTTCCGGAACAGGCCTTTGCGGTCGGGGTGTTAACGCTCATGTTTCTGGCTCCTGTCTGATGAGGTTCCGTGCAGCGGCTGCCGCACGGGGTGAACCGGATTTAAATGTCGATACCTTCGCGCTCGATCAGGCGCACAAACTGTTTGAAGTGGTCAGCTTCAGCCACATGGATATGGCGGAACTGTTTATCGACGCCGCTGCTGAGGGCGTAGAAATAGGTGCAGCGCATTGTTTCGGGGCAGCGTCTGCGCAGTTTCTTCAGCTCTGCAAGGCTGCTGAACTCCAGAACGTCCGATTCCTCCTCAGAGTTTTTTTTCGTCTCAGCGACGAGGATCGTGTACGACACGGTTTTTCCCCCTATCTTCCTGGAAGATTCTTGAGCGGCGGTTTTGACGTTGACGTTTCGTGTGTGCATCCTGGTTTTCTCCTGTGGTGATGGTTGTCCATCTCCCTGGTGAGTTCTCTCGCGGCAAAGGGCAAAGGAGCAACGGCGAAGGGCGGAAGGAAAGGGGCGGAGACTAAAGTTTTTGCGGCACGCAAAAAGTTTTGGCGGAGTGCATTTCACCCCTTGGATGACGACCCGACGGTGCTACGACAAGCCCTCCGCGTGAGGACGCACGGGGGATGGCTTCACCGGGAGAACAGGATGCACACACCCGACACGTCGGAACGGCGTGGCGACCTTAAAGCGACGGCATCAGCCGGCGCGGTGAAGGCGTTCCGGACGGCACGGCCGGAGAAGCCGCAGCCCTTGACCTTAGCCATCAGACCCTAGCCGTATGGCACGAACCCCGGAGGGGTTCGGCGGAGCCCGGCGGGTGCGTCAGCAGCCGCCCTGGCGGAGTGGGGCTCGACGACCGGACAGCAACGCTGGCCGGGAGCCGAAGGGGGCCATCGCCCTGCCCTGTTTTCGGGTTATGGCCACGGAGCTGCAGCTGGAAAAGTTAACCAGCAGGACACCGGATATGACGCCCGGGATGAAGAACACAGGGAAAACCATGCTGAAGCCAGGTACAGGCAGGTAACTCATGGTGCTCTGACTTCAGCAAAATCAGGCAGGAAAGCCTGGAGTGTGGACAAGGCGGGGGGAGCAGAGGGGCAGCGCCGAAGGCGCGTCCCCCCTCCCCCGTTCCCCGCAGGGGAACAGCCCTTCCCGGAAGTTCAGGCGTGCGGTCGCGTCAGGAAGGAAAAAGGGGCTACCGGTAAACCGGTAACCCCTTCATAAAGGCGCTTCAGGCATGTCCAGACAGCCTCAGCCCCTTAATGGCGGGGGTTTCCCCCCGCCGGGGTTGGCTACTTAGCGGATTCGTAAGCCATGAAAGCCGCCACCTCCCTGTTCGTGTCCCTGTAACGGATTTCGCAGAGCGATTTCCGTGTCAGGTAAGTGAATATCAGTAGTGTGAGACACACAATCAATACACACCAGATCAGGGTATTTCGTGGCAGTTTCATAGCCGTCTTCTCCTTGCCTTGCGGCTGCTAAGAGGCTATTCTGTTGGTGTCTAGTCAAGCAGATGGCCTCGTTTGGTTGGTTAATGAAAATTAACTTCCTACGGGGCTTTCTTCTTTTTGCCACACAACCGGTAACAAACCACCTTCACGTCATGAGGCAAAAAGCCTCAAGCGCCATCGCCATTATATCCCGTTGTCGATCATCTGCCCAGGAATAACAGTCTGAAAACTGTATAAATCCTCATCGTTTTTCCGCGTCATTAAGTTCCTGACATCCCCAGCGCCTCACGAATTTCAGCGGCTCGCTGTTCGCTTCCGGCGGTCACGCCGGCGTTATAGACAAGGCTGATCATCGCCTGCAACATTTCCCAGTCATCCCGCTCCAGCCGGGCATCAAGACGGTACAGAATCTTCCCGCTTTCAGCATGCCGGAACACGGTACTCGTTTCTTTTTTGTCGAACCTGCGGCTGATAATGCTCAATATCCCTCCCGGTTATCCGTACCTTCTGACCACTCGCGGATCTGGTCTTCGAGCGCCTCAAGATGCCTGTCTATACTCTCAGCCAGCTGCTCGGTTTCGGTTTCCAGCCAGCCACTGAGTCCGTCCCACTCGCAGCACATCTCTTTCAGCTTTGCCGACATGGTACGGAGCTTGTTACGCTGGCTGCGGGCGACTTTCAGCTCCGTCTTGCAGGGGTTATTTCTCATTCTGCCCCCTGCTGATACCGCAACTTGTTCGGCACCTGCCAGCGCTCAGCAGTACGGACAGATTCCGGAGTCTCCCGCACGATAAACGGGATTTCGTACATCACTGCATACAGCGGCTCACCGCTGATGCGAAGCCAGTCAAGTTCCTTCAGCGACGTGAACCGCGACTGCCAGCGCCAGAACGGTGCGGCAAGCTCTGCCGCGTCAAACTCGTCGCTCCACCGGGTGTACCAGGTGCAGACGGTTTCCGGTGACTGAAAATTCAGGTCGATTTTCGCCTGCTCCAGCAGGTTCTGGCGCAGTTTCCAGCGCTGTTCGTACTCGCGGGACTGGCGGCGCAGCTGGCGCGTGGTCTTAATGCCGGACCTGTGCAGCCGTCGACCCGTGCGGGTGTGCATGACTTCAGGAAACAGTTCGGCCTGTACGTCAATCGTGAGCGGCAGCGGGCAGGCTTCGCCACTGGTGGCGATCATCGTGTTAAGCGCCTCCTCGACCTGTTTCAGGTTCGAATGACGGTTATTTGGCACCCAGTGCAGGCCAGGTATTTTATTGGCCACCGTGGCGTTGAGACGCCCGCTGCCCGTGAGAAGGCGCAGAAAAGTACGCACATACGGCATGGCGGGAAGTCGTGCGCCGCGTTCGCGGGCAGACTCAACATGGCTGATAGCCTGTATTGCAGCCTGACGGGCGGGCTTCAGGGAAACGAGCGCGTGTGAGGACGGGATCATGCTGTCACCTCCACGCTCATCAGGTTCACCACGGTGCTGGCTGTGCAGTTAAAGCGGCGCATACCTGCCAGCTGCGCGATCAGCTGGTTTATCCGGTCAGGCTGGAGCTTGTCGCTCTGGTAAAGGGTACGCACCACTTCACCGCCGGAGGAGAGCAGCACCAGAAGCCAGTAAGGCGAGACTTCGCCGGGGCTGCACACGCACAGATGCCAGTCATCGCTGCCGTCCGCGCTGAAGCGGCACTGGACGGGGAAGAAGCCGCCAAACTCGGTGCGGAACTCGGCGCAGACGCACCATCCTTCAGGTGTCGACAGAAGGCCGGTCACGGCATCGCTGAGGGCGCGGCGCGCGTCCTCGCCCTGCTGACGGATAAACTCCAGGTCTGTGGCGGTCAGTGTGTTGATTCGGTTCAGGTCATATTGCATGGTCATGTCTGTTCCCGCCGCCCGAAGGCGGCGGCCTCCTGTATTAAGCAGCGTGGTCAGTGGTGTGAGCGTCGGATTCGGTGGCTTCTTCAGCCTCAGCGGCTGGCGCTGGGCGCACCATCCAGTCAGGCAGCCAGCCCTGAGCATTCAGATCCTGCTCGGCGGCCTTCGCCGCATCGCGGCGCTTGAGCTTCACAACTTCACCCGCACGGGCGCTGAGTCCGGCTTCTTCATAGGCTTTGCCAATCTGGGAAATAGTGAGCTTACCGAAGTAGCTCTCAGCATCCGGCTGCCACCATTTGCGCAGGTCAAAGTCCAGCGCCGCTTCCAGCCCGTCCAGTTCACTTTTCTGCGTATGGTTATACATACGTTCCTGAATACCGTTGATACCGTGCGCTGCACAGAATCCCAGCAGGGTGTTCACCTGCTCTGCTGACCATGACAGCAGCCAGGTGACATCGAGATGCCAGTTTTCTGGCAGCGTTGCCTGAAGCGCTATTTTCTGTGCATTGAGCGCCGTCAGCGCCTTCCCTTCGTCACCGGATGGAGCCAGTGATGCAAGGTGATACTGATTCGAGGACACGGAGGCTTTCAGCGGTTGGCTGCGCTTGCCGTGGGTGCGATCAAAGAGCGCAAGACACAGCGTCCACGTCAGCAGCGCCACCGACACGTCAGGACGCCCCGCCAGTTCGGCCTGAACAGCCAGAGTACGTTCGGCTGACATGGCCTTAACCAGCGTTGCCGGATAGGCGTCAGCGGGAATGTCAGGCGTGGTGTATCTAATCACGTTCTTTTCACGTTCCTGACGCGCCTGTTCTTCTTCTGCCCGGTCTTCGTCGGTCAGCTTGCGGATACCAGGCTGAACCTGAAAATTGCTACCGTCCCATGACACCCAGATTCCGTGCGCGGCGCGAAATTCCGGCGTGGCTTCGCGGTACTTCGCCTCGCAGTAAATGTCATCGATCTGCTGCTGAAGCTCGTATTCGTCATCGTAGGTTTCAGTGGCTTCCCTTTGTTCTTCCAGCTCACTGACGCGCTTCTGTTCTTCTTCCGTGAGGACAGCTTTTGGCATGGCAAAACGGTACAGTTCACCGTCCTCACCGCTGAAGCTGAGTTCCGTCATACGGAACTCAGCCCAGCCCCAGCCCTGCTCCTGCTTAACACGGGCGGCGAGCACGGTGAGCTTGCCAGCCAACAGAGATTTCACCAGCGCAGCATCGGCAAAGGTGCTGTCCTTGTCGCTGAACAGGTCGGCGGTCAGCGTACCGCCAGCGGCGGTATAGGCTTCCTCGCCCACATACTCAAACATCGGGTGACTGATGGCCATCTTGTCGTCAGTCACCATTTTGCGCAGGGTCTGTACGGCTGGATCGCGCCACTGTTCAACAGCCTCTTTCCAGACCTGCTCCTGACGCTCATGGGTATCAGCAAGTGTCAGGACTTCACACTGTTCAAGGGAGATTTCATCCCGCGCCAGCGCATCCAGCAGGGAGGGGGCAAGATTCGCCAGTTTCAGGCAGCGCTGAACGTGGCGCGGGTGATAGCCCATCAGTGCGCCGATCTGAGAGGCCGTTTTACCTTCCTGCTGAAGAGTACGAAAACCGATAATCTGCTCGGCGGGATGCATGTTTTTACGTCGACCGTTCTCGATCATCGAGGCCGCCACAGCCATCTCAACGGGCAGGACTTTCACCGGAACAAACGGCGTGTCTGCATCGAGCACACCGCGCATCACCAGAATGCCTGTGCCTCTGCGACGACCTTCCCCGCCGACAATGCCGATCGTACCGTCCGGCAGTTCTGCACCGATCAGGTTCTGGAGGATGCCCATTGCCTGAATGCTGTCTGCCATCTCTTCCACTTCCTGATCGGTATGCGGAATGATGCGCGTGTTTAAGCCCGTGTGTGACAGGCGGGAGTACGGGAAGATTTGCACAGGCGTATCAGCGAGCAGCTGGACGAGCTTCTGCTCGGTAGACTGCGCGATTTTTTCCGCAGATTTTGTCTGACGGGTGGTCTTAGCTGGTTTTTTTGCCGTAGTATTGGTGGCGACCATGATTTTTACCTCTCAGTGATAGTTGTGGTTAGCCGTGGCCGGATTGCCCTCCGGTCACGGCACTCGGTTAACCGGTAATGCGTTTCGGGTGTGCTGCCAGTGCTGCAAAGGACGGATAGCCATCAAGAACCTGCATCATGACTTTTGCCCCTTCCAGCATCGCTTTATCCGTTACGCTGCCGCTGTTTTCACACACGTTGATCGTTGCCACGATCCCCGATTTCACATCTGAAAAACGCTCATACATGCGGTTGCTGAACAGGACGCGTTTGCCTCCTGCCATAACCTGCCAGTTGTTGCAGTCATTAAATCGGGTGTCCACGTTGTCAAACTCGACTACGTGGGTGTCGCTGGCCTGAATGCGCAGCAGCTTCACGATTTCGGTGCTCTGCCCGACCTTACGGGTCGCCGGACGGGTGTTAAGGTTCTGCATGTTTCCTCCTTCTCTGGGTTAAGGCCGGACATCCGGCCTCCGGTTAAAGCTGCACGTATTGCAGGTTGCGTTTCAGTTCAAAAAGAAAATCAGGCTCAAACGACCAGGCGCGCCAGTTAAGCGTTCCGTTGGTGCGGATCTCCACCTGCACGTCGCCGTATCGGGACACATCGGACAGGGTGACGGTGACACCCGCTTTCAGCGAAGTGGCCTGAGCCACCCACTCCCGTGCGACAGAAACAGGGTTTTGTTCTTCCCCCATCTTCCTGGAAGATTCTTGAGCGGCGGTTTTGACGTTGACGTTTCGTGTGTGCATCCTGGTTTTCTCCTGTGGTGATGGTTGTCCATCTCCCTGGTGAGTTCTCTCGCGGCAAAGGGCAAAGGAGCAACGGCGAAGGGCGGAAGGAAAGGGGCGGAGACTAAAGTTTTTGCGGCACGCAAAAAGTTTTGGCGGAGTGCATTTCACCCCTTGGATGACGACCCGACGGTGCTACGACAAGCCCTCCGCGTGAGGACGCACGGGGGATGGCCTCACCGGGGGAACAGGATGCACACACCCGACACGTCGGAACGGCGTGGCGCCATTAAAGCGACGGCATCAGCCGGCGCGGTGAAGGCGTTCCGGACGGCACGGCCGGAGAAGCCGCAGCCCTTGACCTTCGCCATCAGACCCTAGCCGTATGGCACGAACCCCGGAGGGGTTCGGCGGAGCCCGGCGGGTGCGTCAGCAGCCGCCCTGGCGGAGTGGGGCTCGACGACCGGACAGCAGCGCTGGCCGGGAGCCGAAGGGGGCCAGAAGTGGGATTCGGGTGTTTTGAGGGAATTTGCTGATCGGGTTTCAGAGCCGCCACGCCACGCCACGCCACGCCACGCCACGCCACGCCACGCCACGCCACGCAGGACCGTATCAGTGACAATTCGCCCTCACAATGCCTTTCATGTGCATCTCCCCGGGCTTACATCAGAGCGGGAGGGGGCAGCGCCGCAGGCGCTGGCCTTGCCGTCCGTCAGCCCGAAGGGATGACAGGGTTTTCGCGCGCGAACAGGCGGCGCATATGCCCCGCCCGGATTATTTACTGTGCATCCCCCTGACCGCCCTGGAGAATGAAGTGGCCGCAAAGATAAACGGCACACTGGCGGGTAGCCGATTCGCAGATCTCATCCAGCACTTTCGCCGTGGTTACGGGGTTGAGTCCGGATTCGCGACGTCGCTCGTTGATGAGCGTTTTATACTGGCGCAGGATGCTGCGGGTTTCCGGTGACAGTTGCATGGTGTTCTCCTTTTTTCAGTTTCCGGAGGCAACGCCTCCGGTTTCTCTGTCAGGCATCGAGCGCTGCGCGCAGGTTCAACATGACGTCGTTTTCTTCTTTCAGGGTTTCTTCTGCCGATCCGCCGCCATCCTCAGCGCATACGGCGATACGCTCCATTTCCTTCCCTGCAAGCTGCATCACCACCGCAAGCGCTGCTGCCGGAATGGTGACATTACGGTGTTTCCGTTTTTCTTCCACCATCACCTCAACAATGTTGTAGATGAGAGGGACACATCCGGAGGGATACAACTCTGCCTCCAGTCTTTCCATCACCACGTCGATCTCTTCATCACTGAGATCCCAGTCAATGCAGAGACCGCGAATATCGTTCCGGCTCCAGCTGGCGAATACAAATTTCTCGCCGTCATTATCGTCATCACGCAGCATTTCGATGGCTATCTCTTTTGCTGTACCAATCATGTTTTTCTCCATTAGTCGGGCGGCATTGCCGCCCGTGGTGAATCAGTCAAGAGCACGCCAGATCGTGGCGCTTTCAGGATGGGTATCAGCAAATGCCATAAGCTGCTCATAACGGCGGCAGAAGTGGCGGCACAGCTCCTCATGGTCATGGTTACTGTGGTGCCAGCTCCGGTGATTCAGTACCAGCGCCGTGAGGATGATCCCCGCCACCTCCCCGCTGACAGTCTGCTCAAACCAGTTGTCCGGATTGCACAGGGTCAGGCTCTCCACGTCAGGCGCCATATATCCGCCACCTTCCGGCAGCCGGTAAAACTGCCAGAATCCCCCCTGATACTCAGGGCAGTAACGCTGGGCATAGGCGTACACGGATGCCTCGGACGTCATAAAATCGCCGCCAAACAAATCAGGCAGGAAAGTCAGGCGCTGCGCACCCTCAAGACGAACAGCATCACAGGTCACGGTCTGGTTCATAGATCCTCCACGGTTAACATATTCTCGGTTCCGGCATCGCCGTGACGACACGACAGACCGGCGAAAAGCGGAGGACACAGGGGCGACGCCGCAAGCCGCAGCGCAAAGCCTTCACGGGCTGAATGCACCGTGAAGGGTGCGAACGGGTGAGGACGGAGGCGTCAGCGAACCCTTGTGGCCGATGCGGCCGGGCTACAGTGAAGTCACGGCGCATGCCGTCACCGCACGGAGCTTCAGGGGAGTTTCATTGTCCCGACGTGGCCCGGAGGGCAGCGGCGGATAGAAGCGGAAGGCACTGACATCCTTTTCGCTGTGGATGTCCACCGGTTGCCGGGGCGTTACCCCGGCTCTTTCCCTTACGCGGCCAGCGTCTCCTGTAATGCGTGAACGTCCTTCAGCTCATTCCTGACGGATTCAGGCTCCTGCCGCCCGGCTTCCCAGGCCATACCGATCCGGTTTTCCAGCTCGCATTCATAGTTACGCAGGACGCGGGACAGGAGTACCGCCGGAACACTCACCTGACGGTTTGCCACTTCCCGCTGACGGGCCAGGAGATCGCTGACAGTCAGATTATTTACCCCCTCCTGGCGGTATTGCGTCATTTTCATTTCGCCGATCGCCTTCATCAGATTCCGGATTTCAGTCCCGTCCGGTTCTGGCTGGGCTTCACGGCAGGCCACGCTAATCCCCTCTTCCGTCCAGACCAGCAGAACCAGGGGTTCGTCAAACGTGAACATGTTTTCAAGCTGTACACAAAGTTCTTCGCGGGTTCCGTACATCGTTTTTCTCTCTTGTAAGGTGTTACAGGCCGGGCATCAGCCCGGCAGGGTCAGTCAGTCCTGAAAGGTTTCGTCCAGCACCAGGGCTTCGCGGTAGGCTTCAAGAAGCAGGGTGTTGATCCGGCGCAGAGTCTGCGCAGCCATACGTTCGGTAAGCGTTGCCGCGTCGTGCCGGTGCTGCGATTCGAGGCGGTTCAGCAGCATCCGCACGTCACACATGGCATTGCTGAGCGCGGCCACGTCCGCGCGCAGGTGTTCAAGGCCCGGGTAGTTCATGCCGCCTCCGGATAGTCGGGATAAAACGCGCCGTCATTGGCCGCCGGCATCCTTCTTGCCCGTTCAACCTGTGCCAGACGTCGAACGCCGGCGGCGTGGTACTGCTCAAGCATCTCAATCCCGATATAGCGGCGGCTGGCTTCGGCGGCTGCCACGCAGGTGGAGCCGCTGCCGGCGAACGGGTCAAGGACAATAGCCCCCGGACGCGTGAGCGATTCAATCAGCGGCCGCAGGCTCTGCACCGGCTTCTCCGTCGGGTGATGTCGGTTGCCCGTGTATTTCCAGGGGATCACGTCCGGGATGGGACGGTCCGGGGTTTGCGGCCTTCCCTTTGCCAGCAGGTAGGCACTCTCATGGGTGTAACCCACGAACGTCGATTTTGAGGCGTAGCTCTTGGCAAAGACGATATGGCCAACCACCCGGAAACCGGCCGTTTTCCACGCATTCAGAAACAGATCCGCGCGGTTCCAGGCATAGAAACTCACCATCAGGCTGTCATTTTTCAGCACGCGGTACATTTCATGACAGGCGGGCTGGAGCCATTCGGCAGAGTTGTCCCCGGCCAGGGTGCGGCCGGTACGGTCCTTATAGCCAACCAGGTACGGTGGATCGGTAAGAATAAAATCGACGGCACGCGCCGGAAAACGGGACATCACCTGCACGCAGTCACCCAGAATAAAACGGGACATAGACACACTCCTCTCTGATATGCGGCACCCTGTTGCGCCGTGCCGCCACAAAAACCCGGCGAAAAGCGGAGGGCGCAGGGGCGACGCCGCAAGCCGCAGCGCAAGCCTTTCACGGGCTGAATGCACCGTGAAAGGTGCGAACGGGTGAGGACGGAGACAACGTGAACCCTTGCGACCACAGCGGCCGGGTTAGCGTGAAGGCACGGCGTTGAACACGCCGCCGGCTGGCGGCAATAAGGCGGAGGGAACCGACATCCTTCGGGACCGGTTCTGGTAGCTGATGAGTACGTGAGTGTATGGCAGAATGCACGCTGATAATGGATTCGCGCCGTTATCTGACATGTGTGCCTTTGATTTCAGGACGTCCCCGACCGGAGACGTCTTTTTTTGATTCGGATATATGGCAGGTGAAAGTGCGAAGTGATTATGTGATTATCAGCGCCGAAAACATCTTAAGGGTTTTCACCTGTAACGAATTGCATGGCTTCAGGACACCCCCTCCCCGGATGGTGTCCTTTTTTTCAGCGCCCCTTCACGTGGTCGATAGCGAACTGCAGCGTGTCCCAGTTAAAACCGATGCCTGCATCGTGGCTGTGGTCGCAGATACGCATGGCTTCTGCAATTTCCTCCTCCGACAGACTGCCATCAAGCGACAGAAAATCATCTTCCAGCCAGAACGTCCCCATACACAGTGCATCCGGTGGGTACTGCTTCAGCCTGGCGATGAGCCCTGCCACCGTCACATCATCACGACATGCAGGACGCGACGGCAGGACGCGATCGGCGATGTCGTTCCAGCACCAGTCATCGCACTCCGGTACAGGTTCCAGCAGGGTCTGTAATTCCACGCCCGGCAGCAGTGAGAGCTGCTCCAGAACCTCCCCCAGAGAAAGTCGCTCTCCGCTGGCATCTTCACTCCCCAGGTAATGGTGATTGATATAGACGGCAAACTCGCCGTTATCGAGTTCAATACAGGTCAGTCTGAACATGGTTGTGTCCTCAGCATCCGGCAACCTCTTGCGCCGTGCCGCCACAAAAACACGGCGTAAAGCGGAGGACGCCAGGGCGACGCCGAAGCCGCAGCGCAAACCCTTCACGGGCTGAATGCACCGTGCAGGGCGCGAACGGGTGAGGACGGAGACAACGTGAACCCTTGCGACCGCAGCGGCCGGGTTAGCGTGAAGGCACGGCGGGTAATTTTTTACGGGAGATAAAAAACGGAGGGAAAATTTCACATTAAATTAAAATGTGATTTACATCACAAAACAATACATTATAATCGCCGAAAAATTAAGCGTTTAGTTTTGACGGCAGGGATGAGATGTCACCCTGCCGTTTTTTTCTGAAGTGTACGGGGCCGGATTTAACGCGCAGGAGCTGCACCAATACGTCTCAGCGCATCCTCTACTTCACGCAGCCCAAAAATATCTTCCGACGGCTGCTCTTTTCCGGACAGGCTACATACCGTAAAGACGGCATTTGATGCGGTTAATCTCTCGCGGAACAACGCCTGCAGTGCCACAACGACCAGCGTACGTTCGTCTCCTGTCAGTTCTTCAAGCTGCATACTGTTTCCTTCAGGTTAATGTTCATATTTATCCCCGCCCCTCTGGTTTTTTCTCGTCAAACGCCAGGAGAACCCCGAGGCCGATCAGTGAGGCATAGCAGACCTGCATCGCGATAGTCACCGGCAGTGAGATGTTATCAACCAGAACGCCAGGAACCACGTCGGCCACGCCTGCCAGTATCATTCCCCTGCCGGTCTTTTTGACCCGTTCCGGCCACTGAGATTCAGGCACGTTCCGGGCGCGCAGAAAGTTATGAATGCACTGCACTGCTTTTTGTTTAATCACTGACATGCTCTAGTCTCCGAATGCCCGGCGCATATTTTTCTTTATGCTGGTCGCTTCAGCGGATACCGGTGCGGCAGGCTCCGCTGGTTTCTCCGGCACTGCAGCCATACTCACGTCAGCCGTACCAGCCATCTGCTGAACCAGAACCTGCAGCTCGCTGACCGTGCCGGGCGGTACCGGCATACTGGCCAGCAGACGCGGCAGCTCCGGTGCGGTCGTATGCAGGGCCAGACCGGTGATAATCAGGTTTCTCAGCAGCTCTCCGCGCAGGCGGGATGACACGCCCGTCAGCACACGCTCAACCCGTTCGCTGCTCCGGTCATCCTGAAGCGTCAGGGTGTAACGCCGGCGCTGGTATTCCGTCTCCGGTGACATGGCCAGAGCAGCCACGCCACCATCAGGCTCATCAGGAAGTCCTGAGAGTGAAGACCAGGTGCCGGATACCAGCGCCATCACGGCACAAAGCCGGATGGCACTCAGATGTCCGTCAAAGAACACCGGGATCAGCGCCGGTAAACGGGCATCCGTCTGGTACATCACCGCCCCGGCGGTGGCGGCGGTCCGGATGAAGTCACCGCGCAGGGGCTGTGAGATGGTGCTGATGGTCGCCATCGCCGCGATGTCGGTGCGACCGTCGCTGTGCAGATAGAAAGAATACTGGCCGTCCGGCACGTTTAGTCCTCTTTATTGTAAAGGGCAATCTCTCTGGCCAGCGCCAGCTGCGGATCGCCGATAACCTCGATACGGTCAGGAGCCAGAGGCCAGGCCTGACGGATAGCCTCTTCAATGAGGGATGCCCCTCCCCCGACCAGGAATACCCGGTTAACGTTCCTGAAGGCCGTCAGCTCACTGGTGACACGCGCCCCCAGGAAAGTGATTGCCTCTGTAATTTTGTTCAGAACATCATCAATTTTTCCGGCATCGTTGATCACTCGCTGCAGATACTGACGATCGTTGCGGTTGCGGATGACCGTGTCAGCAATAAGCGCGCTGGTTTCGCTGTCTGCAGTCCGCAGCGCGCCTGCAGCTGCACGGGTGACCTGTGACACGCCGACAGACGGATTACCGTGTACCGCACTGATATCATCAAACTGTCCGACAATCACGCCGGCATCGAGCGTGGTTCCGCCGAGATCGATAATCAGGGTGGTCTCAGCGGGTCCGGGCTTCAGCTCCGCGAGACGGGAGAACGCCGCCGGCAGTGATTCCGGCATCACCTTCACGTCCGTTACGGTAAATGCCCTGCCCTTATTCAGAACCAGCTCACGCATCAGGTTTTCCCGTTTGCGTCGGATGTTCTCCTCGTTCCGCTGGCAGTCCCCGTCATAATACTCGCTCAGGGGCAGCGTCACGGTCAGGCTCACCGGCTGCGGCTCAAGTCCGCTGTTCAGCAGGGCATGATGCACGGCCAGCAGGTTGAGATCACCGTACTGGTATTCCACGTTTGTCGTCGGGATGGCATCCCGGCTGACGCTGTCCCAGGTGTATTTCAGCGTGCCCACCTGATAGTTAAACGTTGCGGCACTGAATTCCGCCACTTTCCAGCCATGCCGGAAGGAGTTAGCCGAAACCCGGGTCTGCAGCTCGTTTCCTTCAAACCATGCCAGCTTAACATTAGTTGAACCATCATCGCAGTAAATATTCATCATTATGCTCCGTCAATTAAACTCAATTTGATAAATATTATAAGAGCAAAATGGAAAAATAAAAGCCTTATCTCTCATTGTGAGTAATTTAAATATCTCATAATGATATTAAATAGCATTTTGAGTAACTTAGGTTACTCACCCTGTTCATGAAGCAGGTGATCTGGATTATCCTCACGCTGTTAAATATACTGTATGCATAACCAGTATATTTAGACGTCAGGAGGAAAGATGAAACTGCAGCTTTTCAGCACCGGGAAAGCACTCCCGCCACAGGCCCGTCCGTTGTTTGCAGACCTGGCCAGCTGCGGTTTTCCCAGCCCTGCCGCTGACTATGTCGAGTCCGACCTGGATCTCCATGATTACTGCATACGGCACCCGAGCGCGACTTACTATCTCCGTGCCAGCGGTGACAGCATGTCCGACGGCAGCCTTTACAATGGCGATCTGCTGGTTGTGGACAGTGCAGAGAAGCCCCGGCACGGCGATATTGTTGTGGCCAGTGTGCAGGGGGAGTTTACGGTTAAACGGCTTCTGCTGACGCCACGACTGACGCTGCAGCCAATGAACGCCGCCTGGTCGCCGATTTATCCCGACCCGGACGATCTGGATATCTTTGGCGTCGTCACGCACATCATCCACCGCCCGAGGGAGATGTACTGATGTTTGCCCTGGCCGATGTGGACAGCTTTTATGCCAGCTGCGAACGTGTTTTCCGCCCTGATTTGAAAGGAGAGCCGGTTGTGGTGCTCAGTAATAACGATGGCTGCGTCATCGCAAGAAGTGCCGAGGCAAAGCCCTGGATCAAAATGGGCACGCCGTGGTTTCAGATGAAAAACGAAACGTACCCGGAAAAAATATACGCGTTCTCAAGCAACTATGAACTTTATGCCTCGATGTCAGCGCGCGTGATGAGCTGCCTGGAGGAGCTGGCCCCAAGGGTGGAACAGTATTCGATTGACGAGATGTTCCTCGACCTGACCGGCGTTGAGCACTGCATGGACCTGGAGGACTTCGGCCGGCAGCTGCGTCAGCACGTGTATGACTGTACCCGTCTGACCATCGGCGTGGGTGCCGGGCCGACGAAAACCCTGGCAAAATCAGCCCAGTGGGCCTCAAAGGAGTGGAAACAGTTTCGTGGCGTGCTCGCCCTGACCCGGGGGAATCCTCAGCGAACGCGGAAACTGCTTTCACTGCAGCCGGTCGAAGAGATCTGGGGCGTGGGAAACCGTATTGCACGCAAGCTCAATGTTCTTGGCATCAGGACCGCGCTTGATCTGGCCCTGACGAACCCGGCCTTCATCCGGAAAAATTTCTCCGTCGTTCTCGAGCGAACAGTGCGCGAACTGAACGGGGAAAGCTGCATGTCGCTTGAGGAAGCGCCGCCTACTAAGCAACAGATTGTCTGCAGCCGCAGTTTTGGCGAGAAGATCACTGAATACGATTCGCTGCGCCAGGCCGTCTGTCAGTACGCAGAACGGGCCTCAGAAAAGCTGCGTAAAGAGCGCCAGTACTGTCGGCATATTTCCGTATTCATCAAAACGTCTCCGTTCGCCGTTAAAGAGCCTTACTATGGCAACGTGGCCACGGAGAAACTGCTTACCCCCACTCAGGACACCCGGGACATCATTGCGGCCGCCACAACGGCTCTGGAGCGTATCTGGAAGGAAGGGCACCGGTATGCCAAAGCCGGTGTGATGCTGAACGACTTCACCGGCTCCGGCGTTTCGCAGCTGCAGCTGTTCGACGAACGTCCTCCACGTCCTCACAGCGCTGAGCTGATGAAGGTTCTCGATGGCATTAATCATTCCGGGCTGGGACAGGTCTGGTTTGCAGGACGAGGGATTGCGCCTGCATGGCAAATGAAACGCAATATGCTCTCCCCTGCGTACACCACCCGCTGGAAAGATATTCCCGTTGCGAGGATCAGATAAATTCTGCTTTTCAGAGAGAGCCAGTAGTGCTCGCCGCAGCCGAACGACAGGGCGAAGCCCGCGAGTGAGCGAGGAAGCATCAAGGAACAAAACGAACATAATCTTCTTACGCACCTAATACAGGAATCACTGTAACGTCTCAAAATCGGTATTGTGCTAGAAACAGCTGAACAGAGTGGGACCGTGGTCCCAGTTAAATCCGGTGTGTGGCATTGACATTCTGGGCGGGGTTGCCGGTGAGTTCTGACACGCAAGTAAGAGGTGGGACCATGGTCCCAGTTAATCTTGTGTGTGGAATCAGTATTCCGGGATGGATTACCGTCTGAGTTCTGATATGCAGGTTGAGGGGTGAACCGTGGTACTAGTTAAGAAAAAGTAGCAGAAACTAGATCTTAGATTGTGGTAACAATCAGGGTGGGACAAGAAATCAGATCTTTTTAACGACACAGGGCTATAGTGCAGAGAATAACTGCTCCGGGTGTATATATATATTCCGAAGCAGCATATAATGCATTAAGGATATTGGAAATTAATGATAACGCTCGCTTGTATCATTAAACAGGCTAAACTTTTTGTAAGTCGCGCAGTATGCTTTCTATCTTCTCAATACACCCGGCAGGCAAACGAGATTTATCAAGATTAAAAATCACCTTATCGCCTTTGTATAGGGCTGTCGCACCAGGTACAAATTGATGACGGGTATTAAGGTTAACTTTTTTACCTGATGGCTCTTTCAGAACATCCATCAGTAAACCAATAACTTCCTCGGATTCAAAGATAACTCCCGCTTTCTTTTGCTCATGAAGCTGTTGTGTCCGTTGCAACAATAAAGCTTCTTTTCCCGAAAATGCTTTGTACAGCAACTCCCCAGAGCGGGCGGAAAGTTCACCAGGATGAGTAAACAGGGCAACCACTGATTTTGGCAAATGGGCCGTGTTGATGCAACGCGTGATGATTTTACGGGAAATATTCTCAGCTTCAGCCAGAGCAGAGATATTGCCTTTAAAATCATTTTCCAACCGCTGTGCATAGCGCTTGCCCCGTTCATAAGCACTGACTGGGCGGTAATCATTACCTAACCTAGATAACGACATCATCTGTTCGTCATCGAGATCGCCCACGAGAACGCGATAATCCGATGATGTCATTATGGCGGCCTTACGGCGACGACTGCCATCTGCAATCTCAATTACACCTTCTACCCGTCGTCCGAACGCAGGCGTCTGCTGACCACTCAGGAGAAAAGAGGGGATCAGATCATCAAGCGCGTCTTCGGTCAGTAGTTCCTGGTCACGTTCATTACCTGACCAGACTCTTGATGCCGTTTCAACACTCCCGCACGGGATGGCTTCTAGAACAAATTTCACTTCCCGGCCACAAACCGGAAGCAGAATGGTATTCCCGCGGGCCATAGCTCCCACCCGTGCAATTAATGAATCAACCATCGGTGCCGCGGGTGCCGCTGACGGTTCAGTTTCGGGGCGGATATCTTTTACGGTATGTTTTGGAATGACTGGTGCACGTTTCATTATCTGATCTCCCAGCGAGGTTTAATCAGACGATCAAAAATTTCATTACAGACAGGCTCCCAGATAGAAAGCGCATTTCGCCATGCTCCTGTAGATGAGCGCTGATCGATAGCTTGCTCAAACACCGTTCTCATACGGATCTGACCTTTACCGACTTCGTCGGTCTCGCGAACAACGTTTTTCAGTACCATGCTTCCCCAGGCATCGCGGATCTGTTCTTCCATCCAGGGTGACTGTGAGCCATTGTTATTACTGTACTTGGTCAGAAGAATTCTGACGTCAGGTTCAAAACCCTGCAGGTCCACGTTTTTTAACAGATCGCGCAGCATGTCAAAAAACTGAAGGGCAGAGGTGTAATCAAATAACTCTGCTGGCGTTGGCACGATGAGTACATCAGCAGCACAGACGACATTGATGGTACCAATACCGAGGTTCGGTGCACTGTCGATAACAATGACATCATAATCATGAGCCACCGTTTCGATGGCTAGACGAAGCATCATATGAGGTTCTGTCGGCAGTTTCCCGTTGTCAAACCTTCCCATGAGCTCTGTCTCAATACGATGCAGGGCCAGGCATGACGGAATGATGTCGAGACCCGGCCAGCAGGTGGGTTTGACAGCATAGGCTGCATCATCGCGCTCACCAAGATAAAATGGTAGCAGTGTGTCTTCGGCATGGATATGCAAATCAGGGACCCAGCCGTGGTACATGGAGGCTGTGCCCTGTGGATCGTTCCCTTCGACAAGCAGTACCCGCAGCCCTTTCAGCGCCAGATCCTGTGCCAGGTGGACAGATACCGATGTCTTATAGACACCCCCTTTATGTGCTGCCACCGCGATGAGGGGCGGAACGCTGTCATCAGGACGGCGCAGACGGGTGCCAAATACATCCCGCATATGGTTAATTTGTTCAATGGTGTAGCCCACCCGCTGCTCCACACGTCCACGCATTTCCATATCAGGATGGGGAAGGCGTCCTGCTTTTTCTGCATCACGGATTGCCTGAGAAGAAACGCCAATTAGATCGGCGGCTTCACCCACACGCCAGCGACGGGTAATTTTCCTAGCTTCCGGGCTATCATCGTTAAACTGTGCAATCGCGATAGCTTTCGTCATTTCATGACCGGCCGTAATGCACTGGTCAAGCGTTTCCATCAGTCCCATTCTCTGTTCCTTGTCATCATCTTTGCATTAATCTATTAAATCTTGGTGAAATGCGCAAAGCAACATTAAAATTGCAAACCATCTTAAAAATTGCAAAGCTGATCAAAATGTAGCCGTATTCAGTTTAGCATCGGCCTGAAGGTTGTCGCATGCTTCAGTCATATCATCCGCTCGCCGCAGAAAGCGTGCGCACGCATGCGCAAGCGTCGAGGAAGCGGAATTACTGCGTACTAACAGGGTATGGCTGACGCTCTGAAGCTAACGAAGATCCACCGGATGGATCTGAATGGTGAGGAATTGACTACAGTATGCAGATTATTGACTGCGGTATGAAGCAGAACAGGAATAGAGAAGGGTAATGAAATGTATTTTTCTGCATATCACAGTCAAGATTATTGCCTTTCAGGGTGTTGTATTACTGGGTTGTTGTACCAGGATTCATATTGTGTCATGTCAGTTGTCCATATGTACGGGATGCTGGCAGTTATTCCATATTTCGATCCAGTAAATGATCCTTAAGGAGATCATGGTGAGATCAAAAAGAGATCCCCGGATCGTGCAGCGCCCCGCTACGCCTGAGCGCGGAGACTGTCTTCATTAACTGTGGTGTGTGGTATGTTGACTGTTGTGTGCAGGATCACCTATTGCGGTATGCAATTGTATTAACTGGGGTATGTATTTCCGTTGACTGTGATATGCGTATATACTTTCCTTTGTGGATAACCGCGGGTTAATAAAATGGCTATGGAAAATAATGAGTTACCCCTGAATCTTCAGGAGGTCAACAAGACAACGGGCGAAGTTGTTAAGCTGGATGTCAACAGCGCCAGTACTGTTCAGCCTGTTGCCCTCATGAGGCTTGGTCTGTTCGTTCCTACACTGAAATCGACCTCCAGGAGTAAGACGAACCGCAAAAACGTCACGGATGCGACTGAGGAGCTCGTACAGCTGTCTATTGCCCGGAGTGAAGGGTATACCGATGTCAGGATCACCGGATCGCGCCTCGATATGGATACGGACTTCAAAGTCTGGCTTGGGATCATCCGTTCAATGTATGATTTTGGCGTCAAGGATGACACGCTCAAGCTGTCTTTTGTTGAGTTCGTTAAAATGTGTGGCTTTGACTCCCGGCGCTCTAACAAGAAAATGCGCGACAGGATCAGCAACTCCCTGTTTAAGCTGGCATCCGTAACCCTCAAGTTTCAGAGTGAAACGAAAGGGTGGACTACGCACCTAGTTCAGTCTGCCTATTACGACATCACTGCTGATGTCGTGGAGATCAGGGCAGAGCCCAAGCTATTTGAGCTTTATCAGATGGATAGACGGGTCCTGTTGCGTCTGAAGGCGATCGATGCCCTGCAGCGTAAGGAGTCCGCACAGGCACTCTATACCTACATCGAAAGCCTGCCGCAGAATCCGGCCCCAATCTCAATGAAGCGCATGCGAGACAGACTCAACCTGACGTCTAACATCTACACGCAGAACCACACGGTGCGCAAAGCTATGGTGCAGTTGAAGGATATCGGCTATCTGGATTACACCGAATTCAAACGAGGCCGGGCCACCTACTTCAGCGTGCATTACCGTAATCCGAAACTCATCAGTAGCAAAGTCGTTGTTCCCCGTGAGCCGGAAGAGGAAGTACCTGAGCAGAACTATGACGAAGTGATTAAAGCCCTGAAGGCTGCAGGTATTGATCCTCAGAAACTGGCAAAAGCGCTCGGCAGCGTGAAACCGGAAAATGACTGAGGTATGCCGTTTTAGGGTTTGTTGACTGTGGTATGCGTTCTGCATACCACAGTCAATTTATACTGATTCATCATCCCATTTAGGTTTTGCCTGCCTTGACTGCGATATGCGGATACGCCTACCGGGGTATTGATATTGACTGCGGTGTGTGGAAGAGCGGTCAGTCTGCTGAACATCTTCACTGCGATATGTGTTCCTTCATCACTCAGTCAATATTGTGCGTCAGGCCGGATGCCCTGAGCCCAGTACTTTCACAAAGGGTCTTAACCTGTCGAGAACAATGGATTCCGGGGTCAGCGTCTGGGATTCACCGATCCGCACACCAGTGTTTCAGAAAGTGGAGAACAGCATGTAATGGCGCAGATCCGGCATATAGTAGAGCAGGGCTTTCACTTCGGAGGAGAGTAGGTACGCCGGGTGTCGCCGGTAAAGGTGGCTATCCTTCTGAATCGCCACGGATAATCTAGACACTTCCGAGCCGTTGATAATATTGATTTTCATATTCCGTCGGAGGCATCTGAGCACTCGAACCATGCCGACGCTTACTGTTATAAAACATTTCGATGTAATCAAAAATATCGCTGCGTGCTTCTTCCCGTGTTGCGTAGATCTTTTTCTTTATCCGTTCACGCTTCAGTAGCTGGAAAAAGCTTTCTGCAACTGCGTTGTCGTGACAGTTACCACGACGGCTCATACTGCCCTCCAGACCGTGTGATTTCAGGAACGACTGCCACTCATGGCTTGTGTACTGACTACCTTGATCAGAATGAACCAGCACCTGTTTTTGGGGATTACGTCGCCACACGGCCATCAAAAGCGCATTCAGAACAATATCTTTTGTCATCCGGGGTTGCATTGACCAGCCGATAACTTTGCGCGAGAACAGGTCAACAACTACGGCCAGATACAGCCAGCCTTCGTGGGTTCGGATGTAAGTTATGTCCGTTACCCAACGTTCATCCGGTGCTTCCGGGTTGAACTGTCGCTGGAGCCTGTTGGGTGTCACGATACTGGCTTCATCTTTACGCGCTCGTGGGCTTCGATACCCGACCTGAGCTTTTATTCCGGCACGCTTCATCAGCCGCCAGACCCGGTTAATCCCACATTGTTGCCCGCTATCTCGCAAGTCGAGATGGATCTTGCGATAGCCATAAACGCAACCGGACTCCAGCCAGAACTGTTTGATTTGTCCTGTCAGTCTGAGATCCGCCTGATGCCGTGGTGAATGCGGCTGCTGAAGCCAGGTGTAAAACCCACTCGGATGAACATTCAGCACCCGACAGAGCAGACGAACAGGCCAATAACAGGAGTTGTCACGGATAAAGGCGTACCTCAGTCGGACAGCTTTGCGAAGTACGCCGCGGCTTTTTTTAATATGTCCCGTTCGTCAGTAACCCGCTTCAGCTCCTTCTGGAGTCGGCGGATCTCGGCCTGAGCATCTGACTGCTCTTTGTTGGTGGAAGAGTCCGGCCCGTATTTCTTTATCCAGGCATAAAGGCTGTGGGTAGTGATATCGAGACGTGTTGCGACACTGGAAACAGAATGCCCACGATCAACAACCTGCTTGACGGCTTCAATTCTAAACTCTTCAGGATAACGCTTACTGCTCATATGCACCTCTCTTTAAGTCATCTTAAATGACTCTGAGGTGTCTGTTAAACCTGTGGCGATTCAATCTGTTACGAATCCAGATTGGTTAAATAATGCGCTTAACGTACAAAAATTTCCGTTCTCCAAACTGACCCCAGTTAAAAGCGTTACTCTATCAACTATCCAGCTGTGCCGGGTAGCCACAAACTACCAATTTTAGCGGGTGTAGAATAAACATATGATTGTAAAAGAAATAGTATAAAAAATCGTTTTTTTTATTTCCGCGATATAAATCTATACTGCACACACTCTCCTTCATAAAAACAAAAGAATAAACTTCACTATAAGAATATTTTAGATATTTATATTTAATTTTAGATTGTTGTCAGCGTAATGCGTTAGATTAATTACTTTATATCAATATTTACAACCAAATAAGCGAGCAATATCACCACTGTTAGCGCCCGCAAACTATCGAGGACAATATATATGTACGAAACGGCATCATTGTTGAAAAAAGCCGCAAAAGGCTGCAAAGACACCCCACTCTCACTGGGCACCCTTCAACCCCTCTCGTTCGCTGAAATCAGAAAGAAATTTGAAAATGTATTGTCATGGAGCGAGGCACAACATCTCTACCGGGAAGCTCAGGAACAACTGAAAAAAAACAAAATTCTTGAGTCCCGTATTTTTACCCGCGCCAATCCACAGTTGCCACAGGCCATCCGCTCTGGTATCCGGGATAATGCAACGTCCCGCAGCTATGACAGTATGTTTGGTTCACGCTCATCCTCCTTTGTTAAACCCGGCTCCGTAGCATCGATGTTTTCCCCGGCAGGCTATCTGACTGAGCTGTACCGTGAGGCTAAGGGGCTTCATTCTGCCAGCTCTGTCTATAATCTTGATGTCCGCCGTCCCGACCTGGCAGGGCTGCTGCTGAGTCAGGAGAATATGGATGAGGAGATTTCCACCCTCACCCTGTCCAATGAGATTCTGCTCAGCCATGTGGAGAAAAAAACGGCTATCAGCGGGGATGAACTGCTTGAGCACTTTTCCACCGACCGTTTTTCAGGCGCAACACCGTATCATCAGCCTTATGAGACCCTGAGGCAAAGTATCCTGGCGCTTGACCCTGAACTGGATGCGCTCGCGTCAGCCCCGGATGTCATGAGCCAGGCTGACCCCTCATCCCTGCTCGCCATCATGGCCAATATCTCCCCTGAGCTTCACGATATTCTTAAGGAAGACCTGAGCGGTGACCCGGATCTCCTGTTTGCTAAAAATTTCCCGGACAGCGTTACTTCTGAGCAGTTTACTGAGGTCGACTTCATTGCTGATTACTATGACCTGACTGAAAGCGAGGTTCAGAGGTTTGTCGGCTTAGCCGGATATATTTCAGATGAGATGCTTCATGGCTCTCAACAATCTTTCTACAAAAACAATGTATTATCATCAATTTATATCGGGAGTGACGGCGTATTAAACAGTTATCAGATGAGCAGGAATATGTCTTACCCAACCCAAACCTGCTTTACCTTCACCGAGTTATTCTGTCGTAACGGTGGTGGCTTTATTGCCCGGTGCTGTTCCAAGAAAGACCTGAAAAAAGTGGTGGTCAGAATTGGTCAGAATGGCCCGGCTCTTGCAACCATGGAAGGCGTATTTCCTGCGGGAACTGTGATTACTTCCACCGAATTCAACCTGACTGCTGCCAATCAGGCAGAGCTGGAGACAGAGCTTCGTCTGGTATTTACGGTGGAGTTTGCAGATGGGACCTCCGACTGGTTTAGTACCTGGATGATCCGGAGGGAATATCCGCAGACAGAATTTACTCTGAGGCTCAACAAAGCCATTCGCCTCTGTCGGGCGACGGGTCTGTTACCGGAAGAACTGGAGAGGATAGTCTTTACGACTGGTACCGACGGACTGATTACCGACAGCGTTCTGGAGCAGATTTTCCTGACGCTTTTATTCCGCGACCGCTACCGTATATCCATTCCGGATGCACTGGCAATTAGTGGCGCGAAACTGGCCATATTTTCCAGCGACGAGGGCGTCAGCCACTTCGACCAAATTTTCAACACGCCTGCCCTGGCAGGCGAGTGGTTCAGCGCCGATAACAGTAACATCAGCCTCGCACCGGATGCGGTTGATGCGTCCTTTGCCCGCGACAGCCTGCTTCGTGGCCTGACCGTTACCCGCGGCGAGCTGTATCAACTGGGCCTGATGTCTGGCCTGATTACAGCTACCAGCACCACCCTGAAGCTGACCCTGGCGAATGTCTCCGCTCTGTACCGCCTGTCCCTGGCGGCTCGCCTGAGTGGGCTGACCATCAATGAACTGTACCTGCTCTTTACCGTCTCGCCGTTTACGGTCGCGACCAGTACGGCTTTTGTGCAGTACCTCTACCAGCTGTCACGCTGGATGGGAGATGCCGGTCTCAGTGCTGCTGAAGTCTGGATGCTGACTTCTGCTGACCATCCGCAGGCCCTGACGCCGGAGATGCTGACCCTTCGCAGCACCATTGCTTCCGCAGTCTCTGTACAGGATGTCAGTGCCGCAGCAGATGATGCTACCCGTCGGCGCCTGATTGCGCCGTATATCGCCGGTACCCTGGGGCTGTCATCGCCTGACCTGGCCGCCTCCCTGGTATTGTGGTGTGAAAATGCCGGATGCTTTACGCTGGAAAGCTTCCTGACTTTACTCCTGAAAGAAACACTGAGTGCTGATGAAGAGGGCACCCTGGCCGGATACCTCCACGTACTGGCGCAGTACAGCCTGACCACTCAGGCTCTGAGCCTGAGTGAGGCTGAAGTGAGTGTGCTGGCCAGTGTCCCGGGCGCTCGCCAGCTCCTGCCGGATGTGGCTCAGGACAATGCCCTGGCGCGTCTGATGTCCCTCCACTATTTTCATCAGTGGCTCAATACCCTGGGGCGCGAAAGCAGCACCATTCTGGCTGCACTGAATGAAGGTAGACTCACCACCACACTGATTGCTTCCGCCATGGCGCTGGATGAGGCCGTCCTTGCCCAGGCGCTGTCCTGTGTGGATGAAGATGCCAGCGCTGAATCCACACTCGGTAACTGGCAGACCATTTACCAGATACTGCAGTGGGTGAATGTGGCCACTGCACTGAACACCATGCCGGCGGTGGTGAAACAGCTGGTCGATATCCGTCTTTCCGGTATGGCAGACGAGCAGCCCTCCTGGGAGGAATGGAAAAATCTCTCCCGCAGCCTCGAGGCCGCGCTGACGCAGCGTCAGGCTGCCACGCTGACTGCCTCAACCGCCGAACGTCTGAGTGATGTTTTGTGCAGCTGGTTCCTGGCTAATGTGGAAAACGACGGTGTGACTCTGCGTTCACATGATGACCTGTACAGCTATTTCCTGATTGACAACCAGGTCTCTTCAGAGGTGACAACCACCCGCCTGGCAGAAGCCATAGCAGGTATACAGCTGTATATTAACCGCGCCCTGAACCGGATTGAGCCGCATACGGTTAATGATGTGTCCACCCGCCAGTTCTTCATCGACTGGGAAATGAACAGCCGCTACAGCACCTGGGGCGGGATGTCCCGTCTGGCGTACTACCCGGAGAACTACGTTGATCCGCTGCAGCGTATCGGGCAGACGAAAATGATGGACGAACTGCTGCAGAACATTAACCAGAGCCAGCTCAGTGAAGACACCGTGGAGGATGCGTTCAAAACCTACCTGGCCCGTTTTGAAACGGTAGCTGACCTTAAAGTCATCAGTGCCTATCACGATAATGTCAACAATGACTCCGGGAAAACCTGGTTCATTGGTCGTGGCCGTGAAGCTGTAGGGGAGTATTACTGGCGTAACGTGGACATGTCCCGTTTCAGCGAGGGAAAACTGCCCGCTAACGCCTGGAGCGAGTGGGTTAAAATTGACACCCCAATTAACGCCTGGCGGGATACCGTGCGCCCGGTGATATTCCGTGACCGCCTGTATGTGGTCTGGGTTGAACAGGAGGAGGTTGCCACCAATGGTACCAGTAATCCGGTTATCTCATACAGGCATACTCTGAAACTGGCGTTCCTGCGCCATGACAATAACTGGAGTTCACCATGGAATTACGATATTTCCGAGCAGATCGATGGAGTGTTGGGTAAGACTGTTATAGAGCAAAATGATAATCTTTTGGGGCTGACTGCGTCGGGGTATAAGGGGGAGGATACTATTTTAATTTATTTATATAAAGTTAATGAAAGCTATTCTTTCCCGGAGGATGAATCTAAAGAAAATAACATCAGAGGTATGATGATTTACTCTGATGGGAACTTTTCTAATTTAACCAAGAGTAAAATGAGGCAATGGGCTGTCATTGCAAATACTTTTGATTCATTTGATGAGATAAGTGAAGGGGTGTTTGAATTAACTAAGAGGGCGAGCTATTGTTTTGCAGTTGACTATGAAGCACCATCTTGGTTTCCGATGGGGGAGGCTAAAGGGGATTTTGATTATAGCGTAATGACTAACGCGTCAATCCCTAAAATAACTATAAAAAGCTCATCAGAAGACATCAAGGTTGTTTTTCATAGCCCTGCTTTCGATATAAGGCATGAAAGTAACCAATGGCTAGTACAGCGTCAACTTTATGCGATGAAACTGACACAAGGAACCGGGAGCGATGAATATGCTATTCATGGTCAAATCCTTGATTTTGAAGGTAAAGATATAAATACTACTGATGCTAGTCAAAGGAGTGTCGCGCCAATAACGGCATATAATATTGATCGAAAAACCCTTGCGTGGACTGCTGAATATACACAGTTTATAAATGGTGGTCATTACCTATCGCTGACGAGCATTAACAATAACCGCGTGTTTTTCGAACCCTATTTAAATGTCAATCATGGTGGGGATGGCGTTAAAACCTATACGGATGATCGTAAAGACGATTATATCAGTTGTGCAGCAGCAGCTGATAGATTTGAATCGAATAGTGGAGGGTGGCTGTGGTCGAATCAGATTCTCAAATCACCTTTTATTTTAACAGCGAAAACTCCAGCTGAGAATGTATGTGTTTCAATAGATTTTGGCAATGAACCTATCATATGTAAGGCATCTGAGCATGTAACCCAACTGCCTGAGGCTAATTTTAATTTAATGAACTATACGTTTAAAGATATTGAATTTAACATTCCTCATGATGCATTTGAAAAAAACCTTGTATATATAGATGTAACATTCATTGCGACTGCACTATACCAACGTTCATTAGGTATGCTATCAGGTACTATTGCCATTCGTCGTGTCGATTACTCTGTTGAATCAATAATTCAACTGCACGAGACTGACGCAGGCGTGCAGTATATGCAGATTGGTGCACACCGCATTCGTCTGAATACTCTACTGGCATCACAACTGGTATCCCGGGCCAATATCGGCATCAATGCCATTTTGTCCATGGGAACCCAGCGACTGCCAGAATATCAGTTGGGTAAAGGGTTCTGGTTCCAACTGACACTCCCTAAATATGACCCGAATGTACACGGTAATGAATCCTGGTTCAAAATATCCTATGCCTTCTACCATACTTCAGGAGACCGGCACCCAATCATGTCTGGATATCTTTCCAGCACTGAAGAGACGGTTATATTGCTCTTCTACACTTATCCGGATGGTGGATGGCAGCAGAAAGAAAAATGCCATCTGGAAGTGGCTTATAGCAAGAATGCGAATACCGCTACAAGTGAGCGTAGCGTAATATTTGAGTTTAATTCAGAAACCGGAGCAGCTAAAGTCATTCGTCCCGGAATAAACCCCCTTCCTGAAGGCATCGTCTCTTCGGTTAGTATTGTTAATAGTTCAACCTCCTCGCTCGATTTCAACAGTTCCTGCGCCCTCTACTACTGGGAACTTTTCTACTACGTCCCGATGATGTGTTTCCGTCGCCTGCTACAGGAGAGCAAGTTCGAAGCGGCCCGCAACTGGATGAACTACGTCTGGAACCCTAACGGCTATATCGTTAACGGCGAAATTGCTCCGTGGGTCTGGAACTGCCGTCCGCTGGAGGAGACGACTTCCTGGAACGCCAACCCACTGGATGCGATTGACCCGGATGCGGTTGCCCAGAATGACCCAACCCACTATAAAGTCGCGACCTTTATGGACTTTATTGAGATGCTTGTCACCCGTGGCGACATGTGCTATCGCGAACTCACCCGCGATGCGCTGGCAGAAGCCAAAATGTGGTACGTCCATGCCCTGGGCTTGATGGGCGATGAACCTCAGGATTACGGCACTGCGACCTGGAACACCCCATCCCTGGCCGATGCTGCCAGTACCACCACCCGTGACGCCTGTCAGGACCTGCTGGCGACTATCGAGCCGGCTATCACCTTCCCTGATGTTCAGGATGAGGACGATACCGGTACTGACGACAGCACGTCGGCGGATGTTGTGATGGTGACAGAGGCTGAAGTTATGGACGAGGAGGATGCGCAGACCCGCACCGCCAACTCTCTGACCGACCTGTTCCTGCCAGAGTACAACCCGGCCCTGACGGAGATGTGGGCCACCCTGCGCCTGCGTCTGTACAACCTGCGCCATAATCTCAGTATCGACGGTCAGCCGTTAAGTCTGTCCATTTACGCTGAACCGGCCGACCCGGCAGCGCTGCTGTCCAGTATGGTGCAGGCTTCTGCGGGCGGCGCGGCCCTGCCGGCCGGCAGGCTGTCGCTGTTCCGCTTCCCGGTGATGCTGGAGCGTGCCCGCAATCTGGTCAGCCAGCTGACGCAGTTCGGCAGCGGCCTGCTCAGTATGGCAGAGCATGATGATGCGGATGCGTTCAGCACTCTGTTGATGCAGCAGGGGATGGAGCTGATAACCCACAGCATTCGCCTGCAGCAGCGCAGCGTGGACGAAACCGAAGCCGATATCGCCACCATGAAGGTGACTCTGGCCGGGGCTCAGGCCCGCCTTGATAAATACACAAAACTCTACGATGAGAACGTTTCTGCCGGGGAACGTCAGGCTATGATACTGGCTGACCAGGTTTCCTCGCTGGCACTGGCCAGCCAGACCATCGGTATTATTGGCGGCGCCGCTGATTTAGCCCCGAGCATCTTCGGTTTCGCCTGTGGGGGATCCCGCTGGGGGGCGCTTTCCACGGCAATGGCCGCAGGCATGGGGATGGAGTCGACCTCAATTCAGACGGCTGCAGATAAGGTGAGCCGGTCTGAAATGTACCGCCGCCGGCGTGAAGAATGGGAAATCCAGCGTAACAATGCGCAGTCTGAAGTTGACCAGATTGAAGCCCAGCTGGCCGGGATGGCTATCCGCCTTGAGGCCGCAAAGCTGCAGGTGGATTATCTGGAGACCCAGCAGGGTCATACCCTGGCACAGCTGGAGTTCATGCAGCGGAAATTCACTAACCAGGCGCTGTACAGCTGGATGCGCGGCAAGCTGAGTGCCATTTACTACCAGTTCTTCGACATTGCCCAGTCCTGCTGCCTGATGGCACAGGAGGCGCTGCGCCGTGAGCTGAACGACAACAGCGTGACCTTTGTCCGGGGCAGCGCGTGGAACGGCTCCACCGCCGGCTTTATGGCGGGTGAGACTCTGCTGCTGAATCTGGCGGAAATGGATAAGGCGTGGATGGAGCGGGAGGAGCGGGCGCTGGAAGTGACGCGTACCGTATCACTGGCACAGGTCTATGCCGGCCTGACGAGTGGCAGTTTCAGCCTAACTGATGCTATTGCGGACAAAATCCAGGCCAGCAGCAGTAAAACCCGGGGCGCAGACGGCAACGAAGTGAAGCAGGATGGGGATAAAGAACTGACTGCATCCGTGAAACTTTCCGGTCTGAATATTAAGGACGACTATAAGTCCAGCCTGGGAGCAACCCGCCGAATCAAACAGGTGAGCGTGACGCTGCCGGCACTGGTTGGCCCGTACGAGGATGTGCGTGCCGTACTCAGCTACGGAGGCAGCGTGGTAATGCCGCGCGGCTGTTCTTCCATTGCCGTCTCTCACGGGATGAACGACAGCGGCCAGTTCCAGCTTGATTTTAACGATGCGCGCTACCTGCCGTTTGAAGGTATCCCGGTGGATGACACCGGCACGCTGACCCTGAGCTTCCCGGACGCCACCGGGCGTCAGAAAGCCCTGCTGGAAAGTCTGAGCGATATCATCCTGCATATCCGCTACACCATTCAGTCCTGATACCGTCCATTATCTGATTCAGGCCCCCGCGGGGGCCTGCAAGGAGTTTGTTATGCAGGAATCAGCATCGTTGCAGATTCAGCCACCGGCTTTACCTAAAGGCGGCGGCACACTCAGCGGAATGGGAGAGTCCCTTTCCGCCGCCGGACCGGACGGTACGGCATCTTTTACCGTACCGCTGCCTGTTTCTCCGGGTCGTGGCTATGCACCTGAGCTGGCGCTGTCTTACAGCAGTACAGCAGGCAGCAGTGAGTTCGGTATGGGGTGGGGGTGTCAGTTACCCTCCTTCAGCCTGCGCACAGCAAAAGGCGTCCCTCAGTATGCCGGCGAGGATGAGATTGTTGGCCCCGATGGTGAGGTTCTGGTACCCGTTGTGGACGGGCAGGGTAAACCACTTCAGCGAACCGGCACAATGGGCAGTACATCCTGTACCGTGACCCGCTGGCAGTCTCGCGTGGTGTCATCGATGCCCCCGAGGATGGAATACTGGCAGCCCTCAGCCAGCAGCGGTGAGCAACCCTTCTGGGTCATGCTGACCCCGGACGGGCAGCGCCATCTGTTTGGACGGACAGCTTCAGCCCGCGTCGCTGACCCGCAGAATGTCAGTCATATTGCAGTCTGGTTACAGGAGGAAAGCGTCAGTCCGACCGGGGAACACATCCATTATGCCTGGCGTGCCGAAGACGATGCCGGATGTGACAAGGATGAACTGGCACTGCATCATGGTGCCCACGCGGGTCGTTATCTGACACAGGTCAACTACGGCAACGTGAAACCATCCCGGACCTTTATGCTGGAGAATGGCGGCGCCCCGGCTGAAAATTCGTGGCTGTTTCATCTGGTATTCGATTATGGCGAACGCTCATCGTCACTGAACGATGTGCCGGCGTACGCGACTGCGGGAACATGGCCGTGCCGACCGGACAGCAGCTCGCGATACGGCTACGGTTTTGAAGTTCGCACCCGCCGTCTTTGCCGGCAGGTACTGATGTTCCATCGTCTGGCAGCCCTTGCCGGGAAATCTGTTCAGAGCGAAGTGCCGGCGCTGGTCTCCCGGCTGATACTGACCCACGACATGAACACCAGTGCCTCTCTTCTGCTCAGCGTGCGTCAGGTCGCACACGAAGCTGACGGTACCCCGGTGACGCTGGCCCCGCTGGAGTTTGACTACCAGCGCTTCGTGCCGGAAATGAACACCACCTGGCAGGCCGCGCCGCAGCTGAATAAGCTGAATGCGTATCAGCCGTGGCAGATGGCCGACCTGTACGGCGAGGGTATCCCGGGGCTTCTGTATCAGGACATGCCCGGCGCCTGGTGGTATCAGGCACCGGTCAGGGATACGTCGGGAAGTGATACTGATGCGGTTGCCTATACTGCCCCGGTGCCGCTACCCCGCATTCCGGTTCAGCAGGACAGTGCAGTTCTGATGGATATCAACGGAGACGGGGCGCTGGAATGGATGGTGTCAGGTGCCGGTGTTCAGGGCTACCACGCCATGTTACCGACTCAGGACTGGACCTCATTTGTTCCCCTCAGCGCCGTGCCGCTGGAATATTTTCATCCACAGGCTCAGTTTTCCGACATCACCGGTGCCGGACTGCCGGATTTAACCCTGATTGGTCCCCGCAGCGTACGGTTCTGGGCCAGCGAGCGGGAGTTCTGGTCGAAAGCGAGTGATGTGGCACACGCCGCCAGCCTGCCACTGCCCGTGCCGGGGCGGGATGACCGTCGCCTGGTCGCATTCAGTGATATGACCGGCTCTGGTCAGTCGCACCTGACAGAAATCAGCGCGGATACCGTCCGCTACTGGCCCAATCTCGGACACGGTGTTTTTGGTGAGCCGGTAACGATGACCGGTTTTCATGTCGATGGTGAAACGTTTAATCCGGAACGCCTGCACATCGCAGACCTGGACGGCTCCGGAACAAGCGATTTGATTTATGCCCGCCATGACCACCTTGAGGTGTATCTCAATGAGAGCGGCAACCGTTTTGCGACACCGATCTCCATCGCCCTGCCTGAGGGCGTCTTCTTTGATGATACCTGTCGTCTGCAGGTTGCCGATATTCAGGGGTTGGGGGTCAGCAGCATCCTGCTGACCCTGCCGCATATGCCGGTGCAGCACTGGCGCCTGGACCTGGTCACCCGCAAACCGCTGTTGCTGAATGCCATCAACAACAACATGGGGGCCGACACCACGCTGGAATACCGCAGTTCGGCCCAGTTCTGGCTGGATGAGAAGCAGCAACTGACAGACGCAGGCCGTCAGGCCTTCAGCTACCTGCCGTTCCCGGTCCATCTTCAGTGGCGCACGCAGGTGCTGGATGAAATCAGCGGCAACCGCCTGAGCAGCCAGTGTGTCTACCGTCACGGGGCCTGGGATGGTCGCGAGCGCGAATACCGGGGGTTTGCCTGCGTGGAGCAGACAGATACGGATGCGCTGGCCATGGCTTCGCGCGGTGCGCAGACGGACAATCCGGCTCCCGCTCGTACTGTAAGCTGGTTCACCACGGGGGTGGATGCCGTGGACAGTCAGCTGGCCGATGAGTTCTGGCGCGGCGACAAACAGGCATTTCCGGGGTTTACTGCGCGTTTTACCCGCTTTGATACCACGACCGGACATGATGTCATCCTGGCGCCCGATGATGAGCAGACGTACTGGCTGAGTCGTGCCCTGAAGGGCTCACTCCTGCGCAGTGAGCTGTATGGAGATGACGGCTCTGACCGGGCGGGTATTCCCTATACCGTCAGCGAGTCGCGGTCCCAGGCACGGTTACTGAACGGCATGGACGGGCGTGACCCGGCCGTGATGGTGTCGGTCACGGAATCGCGCAGCTGGCAGTATGAACGGGTGGCTGCCGACCCGCAGTGTTCCCAGCAGATTGTGCTGAAGCAGGATGAAAATGGTCTGCCGACTGACAGTGTGGAGATTGCGTATCCGCGTCGCGATAAGCCCGCCAAATCGCTGTATCCGGATACGCTCCCGGAGACCCTCTTTGACTCCAGTTACGACGACCAGCAACGGATGCTGCGTATCAGCCGCACCCGAAGCACCACATATACACTGTCAGATAACGACACCTGGCTCCCCGGGCTGGCAGATACAACCCGCACAGATATCTGTGAGCTGACGGCTGAAAGGGTACCCACAGGTGGCATTTCGCTGGAGTGGTGCCTGGGGGCTGGGGCTTCGATGCTGCCGGGTGTTACCGCACAGGACTATGCCGGGCATTCCCGCGTGGTGTACACCGGTGATGACGGCAAGCCGGTCTTCCCGCCACTGGTTGCCTGGACGGAAGTGACCGATCTGGATGAACATGCCCTGAGCGCCTTTGACGGTATTCTCAGTGCCGGGGCTCTGACATCCTTGCTGAAGGAAAGTGGCCGACTTACCGTTTCGGTACCCTTTGATACAAGTAACGTAACTGTCTATGTCAGTCGCCAGGGACTGACAATATACGCAGGGGCTGTCGAATTTTATTGCCCCCTGAAACAACGTCAGACTGAGCTGACAGGTGTCACCACGCTGGACTGGGATACTCACCACTGTGCGGTCGTCACGACAACCGATGCTGCGGGATTACAGGTTAGTGCGGAATATGATTACCGTTTCCTGGCCCCCTCGAAAACCAGGGATGCAAATGACAATGTCACGCTGGCACATTACGACGCTCTGGGACGCCTTATTTCGACCCGCTTCAGCGGAACGGAAAACGGACTGAAGCGGGGCTACACCTTACCGGAAGAGGAAAAAGAGCCGTTCAGGGTACCTGTAACAATTGACGACGCACTAAACCTAAAGCCAGGCATTCCGGTAGCAGGTTTCCAGATCTACGACACGCTCAGCTGGATGTCCACAGCAAAAGATAGCGGGAAAATGCATGCCGCGGATGTGGATTACGTTACGGAGGACGGGTATATCACCCGTCTGGCCTGGCGGCGCCGGCATGAGCGTGCTGGCGACACGCCACGCGGCGAACCACCGCACATTATGTCTGTGACCACAGACCGCTATGACAGTGAGCCGGAGCAGCAGCTGAGTCAGTCCGTCAGCTTCAGCGACGGATTTGGTCGTCTGCTGCAGGCTGCAACTCGACATGAAGCTGGTGAGGCCTGGCAGCGTACGAAGGAGGGCGGGCTGGTTGTCGGTAATGACGGTCCGGTGAACGCTGAAACGGATTTTCGCTGGGCGGTGTCCGGGCGTACGGAGTATGACAGTAAAGGCCAGCCGGTGAGGGCATACCAGCCTTATTTTCTGGACAACTGGAAATACGTCAGTGATGACAGCGCCCGCCAGGACCTCTTTGCCGATACTCATCACTACGACCCTACGGGCCGGGAAATCAGCGTGACGACGGCGAAAGGCTGGCAGAGACTGGTGTTCTATACGCCGTGGTTTGCGGTCAGTGAGGATGAGAACGACACGCTGGCTGACTAACCAGATACTACAGGCAGTCCCGCCAGGGGACTGCCTCCATAAACAGGAGAATACC